>JBGQMP010000192.1:0-3932 GCA_041500685.1 Thermodesulfovibrionia bacterium
CTGACGAAGGCAACAAGTTTCTCTTCAGTTATGTAGCCTAATGTTACGAGGTTCTTCCCGATTCTTCCTCCCTCTCTTTTCTGAAGGCTCAGGGCATCATTCAATTGTACCTCTGTGATAATATTATAGGCTATAAGGAGCTGACCTAATCTTGTTGGCATGTTTTTAACATATATAAAAATATAATGAATGTCAAACTGGTTTATACGTGAAAGATCTTAGTGACCTCTCTCCTTTTTTAATTTTTTTAATCCATTTACTTTGAGGATTGCGGTAAATACTACCTGGCTTCCGAAAGCAAAGCTGATGTCTTTTTATAATATTGCCGACAGTTGACTCAGAAATGCTTTTCATACCATGTTGAGTGCAATATTCATCCACGAGGGGTTTGATCTTTTCTTTTCCGAGCCTTGGGTGCTCCTGTCTGAGGGCTCTTATAAACTCAATGATCTCAAGAGGAATAGTCGATTTTCTTACTCTCTTGGGCCGCTTTGAGAGTGGAACTAATGCTATGAGTTTCCCACCCATGTCATTCAGTCTTTTCCTCCAGCGGTTGATTACTTTTCTGTCTGTACCAAAAGCCTCAATAGTAGCCCTTTCCCCATATCTCTCATAGAACCTGATAATCTTCATCCTCTGCGCCGCTACCTCGCTTCCGTAAAATTTCATGAGACTATTGTTCATATCGTAAGACCTATGACAACCCCGCATCGTCTCATAAATAGAGTATGTTTTTCCATAATGACTCATTCTTTAAATGTCGCACATGTTTTTTAACTTTTTTACCTTGAAAACGCTGTGATGTGAATCACAAAAATTTCAAATCCCTAAAACTTAGTTATATGGTGTACCCTGGGAAATTGTGATAATACAATGAATAGGAATAGTAATTCGTAAATATGGTAAAATTTAACAATAAAGAAGAAAATTTCATAGTGTAGTATTAATGGTTAGGCAGAAGGATATACCATCACCCCGTGATTTCGAGAGGGCTGAAAGACTAAGAAAAGTCATAGGGGCCCTCTATGAGATTAATAAAAGTGTTCCTGTCATCGTAGAAGGCAATAAAGATGTATCCGCCTTGAGAAAGTTCGGTCTTGTCGGAGAGATCATTACACTCCATAGAGGGAAAAGCCTCTACGACTTTTGCTTAGATATTGCAGAGAGATTCCAAAAGATTATTATACTCCTTGATTGGGATAAGAAGGGTGAGAGTCTCAATAAAACTTTATCTATGCACCTTAATGGACATTGGGAGGAGTTTTCTTTTTTCAGAGAGCTCTTCAAAGTGAACTGCCAGAAAGAGATAAAGGACATAGAGGGGATACCGAAGCTCCTCAGAAGGTTAGAAGGAGATGAAAGTCCTTGGTATTAAGGGCGAAAACCTTGCTGTAAAATTCCTTAAAGAGAAAGGCTACAGGATAATCGAGAGGAACTATAAAACCCCCATCGGTGAAATTGATATTATTGCACAGGACGGCAATACCATAGTTTTTATTGAAGTGAAGACAAGGACAGATGAGTTCTTCGGCCAGCCTTTCGAGGCAGTAAACAAGAAGAAAAGACGAAAACTGAAAAATGTAGCCTTACTCTATCTGAAAAAGCATGTGAGGGAATTTTCCGTAAGGTTTGATGTCCTCAGTATTTTTTACAGGGAGAACGGAAAGAGCGAGATTAATCACATCAAGGATGCCTTTGAGGTTTAAGGCTTTTCACTAGACTGTTGAGCTGATTTCTTCGAGACCTTCTTCTCAGATCCTGCTTCTCCGGATTTCCGTACTTCCTCATAGTCAACAAATTCAAGAACAGCCATCGGTGCAGAGTCCTTAACCCTATTTCTTGTCTGGACAATCCTCAGGTATCCGCCATTTCTTCCAGCAAGCCTCGGGGCTATCTCGCCGAAAAGCTTTGCGATAGCAGCCCTGTTGGGAAGATATGAAAGGGCAAGTCGTTTTGCGTGGAGATCACCCCTGATACCAAGCGTTATCATTTTCTCCGCAATCCTTCTTATCTCCTTCGCCTTTGGAACGGTTGTCTCTATCCTCTGATGTTCAAAAAGCGATGCTACCAAACCTCGCAAAAGAGCCTTCCTCTGGTTTGCCGTTCTCCCGAATAACCTACCATCAACTCTGTGTCGCATCTTGCTCAACACCTCCGCCTCGTGAAGTCATCTCCCTGCTAAGGGCATTAAGGTCTACCCTCATGCCAAGGCGTAATTCCATTGAATGGAGTATCTCTTTTATTTCATTCAGGGATTTGCGTCCAAAGTTCTTTGTCTTAAGCATCTCGTGCTCTGTTTTTTGTACAAGGTCAGCAATGGTTCTTATGCTAGCATTCTTCAGACAGTTATTGGCTCTCACAGAAAGTTCCAGCTCATCAACACTCTTGAGAAGATTAGCGTTGAATATAGGATTATCGCTTAAAGGTTGTGATTCAGCATCTTCCTGCGTAGTACTGATTTCTTCTTTCTCCTTTTCCTCTTCTAATTGGAAGAGTTCCATATGTTCAATGACGATAGATGCAGCCTGTGAGACTGCTCTTTCAGGTGTAATACTTCCATCGGTCCATATCTCCATTACGAGCCTATCATAATCTGTTGCCCTTCCGACCCTTGCCTTCTCTACGGTGAAGTTAACTTTCTTTATCGGGGTAAAGACAGAATCAACAGCAATCATATCTACAGGGAAATCTTCCTCTTTGTTTAATTCGGAGGGCACATATCCTTTGCCTTTCTTAATATGCATTTCGGCATCAAAGAAGGCATCCTTATCTAAAGTTGCTATAACCTGTTCTGGGTTAAGGATTTCAAAAGATGCATCCCCTTGGATATCAGAGCCTATCACATCTTTTGGACCCTTTACTTTTATTTTTGCAGTCTTCTTTCCATCAGAATAAAGCTTGAACCTGAGCTTTTTCATATTCAGGATTATATCAATCACGTCTTCCTTTATCCCGTCTATTTTAGAGAACTCATGAAGGGCGCCATGTATCTTCACTGCCGTAACTGCTGCACCTTCAATAGAAGAAAGCAAAACTCTTCTGAGGGCATTCCCTATCGTGGTACCGTAACCACGCTCTAAAGGTTCTGCTATAAGTTTACCGTATGTGTCAGTCAGGGTTTCTTCATCAAACCTTATCTTATCGGGTAACTGAAAGCCTTTTCTCTTCAGATCCATACGGCCTCCTCTGAATCTTTTAACGTTAGAAAGGGAAATGGAAAGTTATACTTTATTTCTCATTTCCTTACTTCCAACTTCTTATTTATTATTACTTAGAATAGAGCTCTACTATGAGCTGTTCCTGAACAGGAAGTTGTATTTCTTCCCTCGATGGTATATGTAAAATCTTGCCTCTCATGTTTGCACTGTCAAGCTCAACCCATGGAGGTATTCCTCTATGTTCGGCCTTTGAGATGCTATCCACTATCTCGGGTACATCCCTGCTTGATTCCTTCACCTCAACGAAATCCCCACTCTTGACCTCACATGACGGAAGGTTAACCATTTTACCGTTTACAAGAAAGTGGCCATGAGTAACAAGTTGTCTTGCCTTACGTCTGTTGGATGCAAAACCCATGCGATATACAATATTATCAAGACGGCTCTCGAGGAGCTGAAGGAGTACCTCCCCTGTAATGCCTTTTCTCCTTTCAGCCTCAAAGAAATACCTTCTGAACTTTCTTTCAAGGAGCCCGTAAATTTTCCTGACCTTTTGTTTTTCTCTGAGTTGTATACCGTAATCAGATAATTTCCTGTAAGCCTGCCCATGGTGTCCCGGAGGATACTTTCTTCTATCGATAGCACATTTTTCTGTGTAACATCTATCGCCCTTAAGAAAAAGTTTTTCTCCTTCTCTACGACAAATCCTGCATAGTGGTCCTGTATATCTTGCCACGTTAAACTCTCCTCTTTTTGGGAGGCCTGCAACCGTTA
>JBGQMP010000193.1:0-3919 GCA_041500685.1 Thermodesulfovibrionia bacterium
GGGACCAACCTGAAGCCTTTCAAACCCAGTTATAGTCCTCAGCCTTTCCTCGAAAACATTCTGTAGTTCTCCTGCAAGGAATGAGGTTGCCTCCTTTGCGCCTATACCTCCTCCTGGCCCCGTCAGTTCTTTTCCTTCCTTGCCGACTGTCAGGAGGGCAAGAATATCCATTTCCTCAAGGGGTGGATCGGAGGATAGGGAGAGGTCGAAATGATCCATCTGTCCTTCAAGATGGAGTTTGATATGATATCCCTTTATGCTCGTTTCGCCCGTGAGCTGTATAACCGGGTTCAGCCTGTTCGGGTCGGCAAAGTAAGCACTTGCATGAATAATCCTGAATTCATTGTTCCTGAAATAAACAATTCCCTCTTTTGATTCAAGTCTGCCAAGCAGTATTGGGCGTGATATTGTTCCCTTCAATACTATATCTACAGTAACGGGGGCCTTAGAGATGTTGTTATCAATATAAATATTTTCATCGCCCGAAATCTTTATATTCAGGTCTGTCTTCTCAAGCCCGGATACTTCAGCTTTGGGCTTCTCTTTTGTCTTTACCATAAAAAGCAATCTCTTCCAATCTATCCTCTCCTTGTACTTTGCAGTTTTTATCTTTATATCACCACTTATGCCTTGGGCATCTGGAGTCCCCTTATATAAAAGGTAACCTTTAAAATTTATATTAAAATCTTTTGAAGGAGAGAAGGTTATATTATCAAAATTAGATTCAACGTAAAATCTTTTTATACTAAAGGCATCGAGATAGAGAAGACCTGATGTGCTTATATCTCCGCCTCCGATTCTGCCTGCAAGCTTCTTCAAAATGACCCGGTCTTTATCAATGGTTGCTTGACCATTGATTGAACTGATGCGTGGATAGTTACCCTTTAATCCAAAAGAGGCATTGGAAATATTCAAGTCCCCACTCATCTCAGGTTTCTCCCATTTACCAGTCATAGAGAGGACGAAATCAATTTCCCCAGTTAGGTTTTCTACTCTCTTAGGAAATACTTTTAATGGTGAAAGAGAAGATCTCCCCTCCAAATGGAGGTTGTATTGTCTGCCGATCTCTACACCCCCATGGACCTTGACTAATGAGGTACCACCACTCCTGATAGTGAAGGCTGGAAAAGAGAGTTTCCTGTTATCAATCTGAACCTCTAAATCAGAATCGTTCGAAAAGCTCTCACCAAAAAGCGCAAGTGTCAACTGGCTTATATTTGCTGAGGCCCTTATGTTTTTCAAGTCCCCTTCCATTTTAATATGACCCCTCAGACTAAGGAATAGGTCTTCTGGCATGTCCTTGAGGACTGAACCTAAAATAAAATCGTATCTGCCTGGCTGGATATCTAGGTCAGCAGTCCATGGCAGGGTGTCTTTGAGATGTCCTTCTCCCCTGAGCTTTACCGTTTCATCAAAGAGAGAGGCTCTCAAGAGGATGTTCTTGTTTTTTATTTCCCCATTTATGATGCCATTACCTACAGGCTTACCTCTAAAAACACCTCCGACTACCTTGGCAGTCAAGACAATGGTAGGGTTTTGAAAAGTGCCCTGACCCTCTGACTGTATGCTGAAAGATGCCCCTTCAGGGACGTTCTCAAACCCGAAGTCCTTTATCAAAATCTTGTCTGATGAAGCTCTGAAGGAAAATCTTTCATCAGAAGATATCTTTCCTTCACCTGTCAGTGTCGAGATGCCCTGCTTGAGTATGACCTTTTTGAAAGCAAGCTCCTTATTGAGATATGAGAAGGCCATAGATGCAGAGTCTATGGGAATCTTGTATGTCGTTGCTTTCTTGATACGAGCATTACCGGAAATTTCAATATCTTTATCCTTACCCCCGATCTTGAAATCTGCATCCATCCTTCCTGTGGCGGAGATATTTTTATTAAATAACTGCAGAATCCCTTTTAGGTCAGCGTTCTCGATGGTAGCGTTCATTTCGTATATAGGCTTTGAAAGATCGAAAAGTTTTTTTGCATCAGGAAATAAAATTCTGCCTTTTATTCTGTGTTCTTCTCCAGGTGGCATGAGAATAAATTCTTGGACATTGAGGAGCTTTTTGTTATATGAGAACTGGGATGTAATATGATATGCCTTATAGGCTTCTACGAAGGCACTCGATATATCAGCTCTTCCGGATATCTCAGGATTATCAAATGTGCCTGTTATCCCTCCAGAAAAATTCCCTTGGCCTTTAAGCCCAGTGTAGTAAGGAAGAGTCAGGTCAGAGACCTCTTTTGTATTGAGCCTGCATGTAAAGGCAAGTGTTCTTCTTGTAATATCAACTGTGCCTTCTGCCTGGAGGTCAGTTAGAGACGTTCTCACCTGCAGATTAGATAAAGAAAGGACGTTACCTCGTAGGGAATAAGAACTTTTGATATTTCTAATCCTATCGAGAGCATTCTCAGCCGAAGGTTTATATTCTTTGCTCTTTGCTCTTTGCTCTTTGCTCTTTGCTGCATAAATAAACCAACCATCAGGGTTAAATCTACTCCCCGATGTCATAAGTTCTCCCTCTACCTTACCGGCCGGAATCTCAGGTTCCCAACCTATGAGTTTAAATGCAGCCCTGCTATCAATCGAGTCGAACTTTATATTCAGAGTAAAAGGCTCAACATGAGGGAGGTTTATCGATGCCTCGGCTTTGGCATTCCCGTTATATAACTCAGCATCGCCATGGTCGAATCTCATGAGCCCATTCTGATAGGTTACATTGCATTTGAGTGTATCTATCTCGACGCCGAAGAGATTGCCTTTTCGAAGTCTTGCCTTTGCCACTCCAGAGATGTCTGAAAGCTTTCCTTTTATTTCACCCTGAAAATCAATAAGTCCATCAACCTTCTCTTTTACTTTCAACATTTCCATGAGTGTCTGAATATAAAAATCACCCTTTAGTCTTAAATTGACAAAGATATCTTTCCATTGCCCAAGGCCAAAGTCCGGAGACTGAAGGCCTCCAAGTCTTATTTCACCTTCCGCGGAAATCTTGCCTTTACCGTTCTGCTTCAGGTTAAGAATATGCTTTATGGAATCAGCAAGAAGGGCGATCTTGATTTTCAATGTTCCCTTACCTTTAGAATAAAAACCGGTACCTTCCAGCTCAGAGTTATATGAACCAATGGTGAGCCTTTTTATCTCGATCTCATCTTTTTTAAAGACAACTGAGGTCGTAATATTCCCCGTGAGTTCGGGCAATCCACCTTTTCTAATGTTGATTTTTTTCATAGAAATATTGAGCCTCGGATTTTTACCGAGGATTATCTCACCTCCAAGCCCTTCGGTGTGTAAAGAGGTTTCCAAATCCTCATCATGCAGAGATGCAGAACCTTCGTTTATCTCCACTACCTTAACGCTGACTTTAAATGGAAGCCTGCTCTCTTTTTCGAGATAAGCCTTAACATTATTTATTACCTCATCAAGGTGTTTTTTATCTGCAGATATGTTGGGCTCTCTTATGACAAGTCTACTAAGAGAAATTTGCTTCCTTAAGAGACCCAAAGGCTCTATATATCCTTTTACCCTATTTGCAAAGAGTATCCTTGTGCCATCTTCATCAAAAACATTCAAGTCCTTGGCTTCTATGAAGAAGGGGAAGATATTGATATAGATCTTCTTTGCTATTACCTTCTGTTGGAGCGCAGCCTCTAATTCAGGGAGTATGAGTCTTTTGAGGGTGTTTGATATATGCGGCCCTCTCGAAATAAATATTACAAGGCCAATGAAGATGGTAAAGAATAAAAGGTACAAGATCTTTACTATTTTTTTCTGTTTCAGCGGTCCTCCGATCGATTCATTCATGATAAATTAATCAGTTCCACTTGCTTTCTTCTAAATATCGTAATATTTTATATAAAATGAGCGCTCTTGGGTTAAGTATTTAGCATTGAAGAACTCACCAATGTCAACAGCTATGAAATGA
>JBGQMP010000194.1:0-3914 GCA_041500685.1 Thermodesulfovibrionia bacterium
TCGCTTCATCCATGTTTAAAAATTATATCATAGCATTACGTGAATAGAATATTAAAATATAGGTTGAAGGGGATTCAGGTTATCGTTATTGCAAGTAGGAAGTAATAAATCTCAGTCTGCTACTCTAAAACTAAAAGGCCGCCCGAAGGCGGCCTTTTAGCAAAAACTCCCTATGCCCTAAAAACTGATATTGACCTCAGCGTACGGCCACCAATCGTGCTGAAACTTCGAGCTTCCTAATATAGAAAGATCCGTATCTTCTATATTGGAGTCATGCTTTGTGTATATAAAGTCCATGAGACCCAAGCGGAAACGCACATTCTTTCGGAAATAGTAGTCATAGTAGGCATCCCATACTCCAGCATTAAATGGATAAAAACCTACAACCAAATCTTTCACGCCACCTGTATTAGGGGAGAGGGGAATTTTGTTGGGATTATAAAAGTAGTTATTAGCAGGTTGTAAAACCGTACCCTTCCTTCTGTAGCCACGATAATTGAATGGATTGATCCATGCATCACTTCCTTTGGCATACTCAAGAGTAAATTGGTGGTTTGCCCCAATCAGATCCCCCGTGTTAAACCCTGCATACCAGATATGTCCAGGAAAGCCCTTTTCTTCAAATGTCTTATTTGTGAAAGGAGCAGGCGGGCTGCCCCAGCTTCTTGAATGGTATTGTACAGTATGTTCTGGAATACTAAAATGGCTATAGTAGTAGGCACCATATATCTGAAACCCAACAAGCTGAGTGTCCAGATAACCTCCGAGCAGAGAGTATGGAGTTATGAGATCAGGTAAGGTAATCCACACTTCATTATAGGGATTGGCGGTGTCATATCTAATTTTAATGGACTCATCACTTCCAAAAGATGTCCTCGGCATATGCCAGTCATCCAAATAAAGAGCATCCAAGATGATTGCTGTATCCTTGCCTATCTTTACCTCTCCCTGTGCAAGCCATACGTCACCATCGTGCGGTAGTGAAATTTTCCTTTCGTCGTATTTTAAGTATCCCAGTATGATACCACTTCTTTCTCTGACCTTCCTTTCATAAGGATCAAGGGCTGGGGCCTCGCTTTTCGATCCACCCCATAATGGCTTTGTCCATGGCAGCTCTATGTCATCCAGGGGGGTTTTAGGTGCATCCCATTTTAGTAATGTGCCATCAATCTCAGAGTCTATAAAAAGTCTTGGGAAGAGGCTCCGAGCCTGACGCGATGGTGGACCATCCAGTCCTGGAAGGCGTCCGACATACCATGTTGTCTCATACGGTAGCTTCATTGTCATATAGAACTGTTCAAACCGTGGAGTAAGGTCATGTCCGATGCTGGATTCAAAAGAATTTGGTTTATTAAATGGATCAGTGACAGTAGCATCGTAGGCACCCCAGCGTTTGTTTATTGTCAGACGTGAATAGAAATCAAAAATATCAGGCACAACTTCAACATGCGCATTCAATCTGACCCTGGCAGGGAAGGAAGACTCGTCAAGTTGTTCGAAATCCTTTTCAGGATGTCCAGCACCATAAAAACCTTCTTGAGTTCTGGCTGTTTCATACATGATGCGGAACCGGGCCTCACCGCCGAGTTCAATACGGTCTTTAAGTGACTTCTTTTCTACTTTCACTGCCTTTGTCTCAACCTCGGTAATCTTCTTTTCTGCCTCTTTTGTCTTAGTCTCGGTCACAGCCTGCTTTTTCTCTAACTCCTCTATCCGCTGGAGAAGTTTATTCACCTCCTGTTTTAGTTGTTCTATTTCTGCAGAAGGGTCCGCTGCCAGAGCAGGTATAACCCATACCCCAAAAAGGAAAACTAAAACAAAAAAGGAACCTACTACCTTTTTCATAACACCCCCCCTTTTGAATGTTTATTGAAATTGAATTTTTATCGTTATAGAGGTCTGAAAAACTTGATTAACTAAGATATGTCATTTCATGGTGAAAATCAACACTCTTATATCTTTATCAAAAATTTAAATAAGTTAGAAAAATAGTTCACCGCGGAATGAAGTTTAAGTTGCAGTAACAACCAACATAAACCCAACAAACATTAATAGTGAACCAAAAAGTCTCTCTCTTATATTTTCTTCTTTGAAAAATAGATATCCATAAAAAACTCCAATAATGAGGCTCATTCTTTTGACGGATATTACATAGGCTACTTTTGCAAGGCTTATTGCGATCATATGGGATACTATCATAAGAGAGTAAAAGACACCCGGCAGAAGGACTGACAGGGCAGCTCTTCCCCGTACTTTTTTGCCTTTGTACAGTACAATCGGGGTAAAGAGGAGTGCAAGTGCTGTAAAGTAAGTAATCCCGAAAAACAAAGGTGAAGAGTGCTTTATAGCCATCTTGCCAAGGGATGAAGTAAGACTGTAAATCAGTGCAACACCTATCATCAAGACCGAACCCTTCTCTTTTGTTATGGCCCTAAGAGGCTCAAGTAGGCCTTCCTTTTTTTTGCTAATATGAAGGGTATAGCTTCCTGCTGCAATGAAAAAGATACCTGCGGCACCCAAAGAGGAAACCTTTTCCCCGAGTATGGCGTAAGAAACAAAGATGAGAAATACAGGCGTAAGTGCTAAAAACGGAAGAGTAAGGCTTAATGGCGAAAGCCTCAAGGCCTTTATATATAAGACTACCGACAATATCTCCAGTGGTAGAGAAAGAAAGAAGGCGGTATAAAATTCCTTATCAAGCTTAGGCACAGGTATAAATAAAAAGATTACAAACAACAGGGGAAGTGAAAAGACAAGTCTTAGCCACGCAACCGTATACTCATTATGGGAGACGAGGATCTTCTTGGTAAGGGCATCGCTTGTCGCAAGTGTAAAGGCTGCTATCAATGCAAGCACCACCCATGTATAATCCATAAATATAGACTGCATTTATAACGATGGGATGTCAAGAAATAGACTCAATGAGTTGGAGTATAGTTGTTAATTTGGTCTGTACCATACAAGTATTCATAAAATCCTTGTAGTCGCAGGCTTTAGCCTGCGTTTATAATTATCCAAGAAATAAATTAAAGTAAACGCATTACATAAAGTGTCATGCTGAACTTGTTTCAGCATCCAAAACCAATTTATATGAAATCCTGAAACAAGTTCAGTATGACAAAATGTAAAAGCAATAAATGTGTTTGTATTAGAAATTCTATTAAAATCATGCAACCTAAAGGTTACGACTACTATTTTTGATTAGTTTAAAATCATGTATAGAAACCAGAAGATATTCTTCGTAATATTTCTGTGCTCCTTATCGAGTCTTGCTTATGAGATAACCCTTATGAGGATATTCTCTGTCTCTCTCTGGTACCACTTTGCCTTCATGATAATTAGTATTGCCATGCTTGGAATCGGTGTAAGCGGTACAGTACTGTCTCTGTATCCAAAACTAAGACACCTTTCAAGTATCGGTATCTATAGTCTTTTACTTGGCATTGGAATCTCTATGAGTTATATCCTCTCTAACCAGATTCCCTTCGACCCCATGAGGCTTTCGTGGGAAAGATTGCAGTTGCTTTATATCAGTCTTTACTACCTAACACTTTCAGTACCATTTTTCTTTACAGGATCGATCATCGCCACAGCATTCTCCTGTATGAGCGAGAAATCAGGCATTATTTATGGTGCAGATCTTCTCGGCGCAGGCATAGGTTCAATAGGAATTCTCTATTTTATGACAACCATAGGACCTGAAAAGGCTGTTTTTATACTTTCTTCAATCGTACTCATAGCATCATTCATTATCAATAAAAAAAGGCTCAGAGTAGTCTCTCTGGTATTGATCTTACTCAACCTCTCTGCTTTATTATTTCAACCCTCATTGATGAACCTTAGGATGTCTCCATACAAGGGGCTTCAGGTAGCACTGAGATATCCTGGCGCACAACATCTCAAGACCTATTTCA
>JBGQMP010000195.1:0-3860 GCA_041500685.1 Thermodesulfovibrionia bacterium
CAGCTTGTGGACCTACCTCCGATGGGTAACGAGTCAACGGATGGCTGGGTATCAGGTATTCTCAGGGTGGCTGATGTCCTTCTTCTTGTCCTGGACATCACTGATGACCCTGAAATTCAGGCAGAACTTCTCATTGAACAACTTAAGCGCTGGAGAATCTATGTTCTCAAATCGCACATCTCCGATGTCGGATCTTTTGGAGTGTTCAAAAGGGCTCTTCTTGTGGCAAATAAAAATGACTACCCTGATACAGAGAACAACTTTATTGGGCTCAAGGAGAGTTATGGACATCTTTGTCCCTGTATTTCAGTGTCTGCCCTAAAAAAGGAAAACATCGAGGGACTAAAAAGGGCGGTATTCGAGATTTCAGGTATTATCAGGGTTTATTCCAAACCCCCGGGAAAGGAACCAGACCTTAGTAGGCCATTCACGATACCATCAGGCTCCACAGTCCTTGACCTTGCGGAATCTATTCACAAAGATTTTATACCGAATCTGAAATACGCAAGGATCTGGGGCTCTGTACGATTTGACGGTCAGAGGGTAGAGAAGAGTTATGTTCTCAAAGATAGAGACGTCGTTGAATTCCATATCTGAGGAATTGATCGCATCCTATGCTAAGTCCCTCTCCACAACTTTGGCAATGCTTACAATCTTATCATCGCCTTCAACATCCATGAGCCTTACGCCCTGCGTGTTCCTTCCATGAAGAGAAATGTCTTTTGCTATGGTCCTTATGATCTTCCCTGAGCTTGTTATCATCACGAGCTCATCTTCATCTCTCACCTGCATCAGGCCAACGGCTTTACCACCTCTTTTTGTGGTTTTGATTGAGATCACCCCTTTACCGCCACGTCCCTGAACAGGATAGTCCTCTATGGCGGAGCGTTTTCCCTGTCCCTTATCTGTCACCGTAAGGATGGCTGTCTTTTCCTCTGCCATTTCTGCTGAGACAACCTCATCTCCCTTCAAGAGTCTGATGCCTTTAACACCCTTTGCAGTACGTCCCATATCTCGCACATCTTCTTCATTGAATCGTATTGCAAGGCCGTTTCTCGTTCCTATGATGAGATCGCTTTTACCATCCGTCTTTCTGACAGCAATAAGTTCATCACCTTCATCAAGGGCTATAGTAATAATCCCCTTTCCGCGAGGGTTACTATATTTCTCGAGGGCTGTCTTTTTTACTATCCCTTTCTTTGTAAACATTACGAGAAAACCTTCTTTAAAATCACGGACAGGAAGGGCTATTGTAATCCTTTCTCCTTCTGAGAGTGTCAGCAGATTCACGAGGGCCTTTCCTCTTGTTGCCCTGCCTGCCTCTGGTAGTTGGAAGGCCTTCAGCCAGTAGAGGCGACCAAGATTTGAGAAGAAAAGCATATAGTCATGGGTTGCTCCTATGAAAAGCTGTTCGACAAAGTCCTCTTCTTTTGTCTCCATACCGATAAGACCTTTTCCTCCGCGCCTCTGACTTCTGTATGCACTTAAGGGATTTCTTTTTATGTACCCCTGATGAGAGAGGGTAATGACCATCTCTTCATCAGTTATGAGATCTTCTATGGAGATTTCTTTCACTTCTGCGGTAATCTCTGTCCTTCTCTCGTCTGCGTATCTATTCTTGATCTCCAGAAGTTCCTCTTTAATAATGTTTGAAACGAGGGCCTCACTTCCGAGTATCGCCTTCAGTCTCTCTATTTCTTTCAATATATCCACGAATTCCTTTATTATCTTTTCCCTCTCAAGGCCAGTAAGTCTCTGGAGTTTCATATCGAGGATGGCCTGTGCCTGTATCTCGGATAAGGGATAATTTCTTGTTAAAGCAGCCCTTGCCTCCTCTGGTGTCTTCGACCTTCTGATAAGGGCTATTATCTCGTCGAGGTGGTCGAGGGCTATCTTTAATCCCTCTAAGATATGTGCCCTCTCCTCAGCCTTTCTGAGTTCAAAACGGGTTCTTTTGAGGACTACATCCTTTCTGTGTTGCAAGAAAAGGTGCAGGAGTTTCTTCAGACCCAATATCCGAGGCTGGCCATTAACGAGAGTGAGCATAATAATACCGAAGGTGGTCTCCATCTGCGTGTGCTTATAAAGATTATTCAGGATAACCTCTGCTACCTCTCCTCTTTTCAGTTCGAGCACAACCCTTATACCATCCCTGTCGGACTCGTCTCTTATTTCGGATATTCCAGTAATCTTCTTTTCTCTCACAAGTTCGGCAATCTTTTCGATTAACCTTGCTTTATTGACCTGATAAGGGAGTTCAGTAATGATGATATTCTCTCCGCCTCTGTACTCCCGCTCAACCCTCGCCCTTGCCCTTATTTTTATAAGCCCCCTTCCTTCATTGTAGGCTTGGAGGATTCCTTCTGCGCCGTGAATGATTCCGGCTGTTGGAAAATCAGGGCCTTTTATGACAGACATCAGGTTTCTTACCTCTGCATCTGGGTCTTCGAGTAACATAATAAGCCCGTCTATAATCTCCCCGAGGTTATGGGGAGGTACATTTGTAGCCATGCCAACAGCGATGCCTGAGGAACCGTTTATGATTAAATTCGGGATCCTTGATGGTAAGACAACGGGTTCTTCTGTTGTCTCATCAAAATTTGGGATAAAATCTACTGTCTCTTTGTCTATGTCTGAGAGGAGTTCTTCTGCAAGGGCGGCAAGCTTGGCCTCTGTATATCTGTATGCAGCTGGTGGATCTCCATCAACAGAACCGAAATTACCCTGCCCGTCGATGAGGGGATAGCGCATGTTGAAGTCCTGGGCAAGTCTGACAAGGGCATCGTAAACAGCCGTATCACCATGAGGATGGTATTTCTTTAAGACTTCACCAACTACACCAGCAGATTTTGAGTATTTCCTTTCTGGCAGGAGACCCTCCCTGAACATGGCATAGAGGATTCTTCTCTGGACAGGTTTTAACCCATCCCTGACTTCAGGAAGTGCCCGCCCTATGATTACGCTCATGGCGTAATCAAGATAGGAGACCTTCATCTCCTCTTCTATACTTACCTGTACCTTTGCCATCTTATCTCCTTAGAAGTTGAGATATTTATTTTACCATATTGAATTTTGCAGGCGCTTAAAAATATAATCTATCCAGATGTTATCCAAAGTTTTAAGCGCAAGTATCATTGGTATTGATGCCCATACCGTTGAGGTTGAGGTGGATATTGCTTCGAGAGGTCTTCCCCATTTCTCGATGGTTGGCCTTCCAGATGCTGCTGTCAAGGAATCGAAAGATAGAGTAAGGGCTGCACTCAAGAATATAGGATTTAATTTTCCCCTTAAGCAGATTACAGTTAATCTCGCACCAGCCGACTTAAAGAAAGAGGGATCATCCTTTGACCTGCCGATTGCAGTCGGTATTATTGCTGCGGAAGGAATACTTGGAATGGATTCAGTTGATGGCTATCTGTTAACAGGTGAGCTCTCTCTCGACGGGAGGATTAAACCAGTAAAAGGTGCATTATCAATGGCTCTGAGGGCAAAAGAACTGGGTTTAAAAGGAGTAATCCTTCCTGAGGAGAATGCTTCTGAGGCTGCTGTTGTGAAAGGCGTATCTGTATTTGGTATGAAGAGTCTTCCTGAAGTCATTGACTTTCTGAGGGATAACAGTCTCAAGAAAGCCTTTGATGTAGATGTCCATCAGGCTATGGAAGAAAACTCAATCTATGAAGATGACTTCTTTGAGGTTAAAGGCCAGGAACATGCGAAGAGGGCACTCGAGGTTGCTGCTTCTGGTGGCCACAATGTGCTGATGATTGGTCCTCCTGGTTCAGGGAAGACGATGCTATCGAAGAGGCTTTCAACAATACTTCCTGGTATGACCTTTGATGAAGCCTTAGAGACAACGAGGG
>JBGQMP010000196.1:0-3859 GCA_041500685.1 Thermodesulfovibrionia bacterium
ATGCCATTATTGCGTCCAGGGCAATCACACTGCATGTGAATCGCTTCATGCCGGCAATTATGAACCAGGAGGATTTTCAGAGTTCATAAGGGTTCCTCAAGAAAATGTCGAACATGGAACATTTCTCCTTCCTGAGGAAGTAACTTTCAAGGATGCTACAATGATTGAACCTCTAGGATGCGTGATTGCTGGACAAAATCGATTAGGGTTGAAAGAAGGTCAATCTGTGTTGATAATAGGCTCCGGTGTTTCAGGTATTTTGCATGTTCAATTGGCAAAGATAAAGGGAGCCAGCGTGATTGCTACGGATCTCAATGAGTTTAAACTCAAGAAGGCTTTAGAATTTGGTGCTGATTATGCAATAGATGCGCATACATTTTCTGTAGATGAACTGAAAAGCAGAAACGACGGTAAATTGGCAGGTATTGTAATTGTGTGTGCATCTGCAAAACAGGCAGTGGATCATGCGATATCTGCTCTTGATAGAAAAGGAAAGATTCTCTTTTTTGCAGTACCCGAGACCGATATCGTAATTCCATCCCTGAGATTCTGGAGAGATGAGATAACATCCATGTCTTCATACGGTGCAGCACCTGATGATCTTAAGGCAGCTATAGAGTTAATTGAGGGCCACAAGATCAATGTCAGAGAAATGATAACGCACAGAGTTGCACTTTCCAATATCAGGCAAGGATTTCAGTTAGCCTCTGAGGGAAAAAACTCTTTGAAGGTAGTCGTGGTTCCTGATAATGATATGTAAATTTAAAAGAGTCTGACCTTGACGATCTCGCCTTCTTCAACCCCAAGTTTTCTGAGAGGTATGACGGCTGTTCCGTCAGCCTTTATCAATGTTGTAATAAGACCTGATTTGCCGAGGATAGGCACAGCCCATAATTCTCCCTCCCTATTTTCGAGATAGACTGGTATATGCTCTTCTCTACCAGGGCTTGAGGAGATGTTTCTTGCAATTTTCGCTTTGACAGTCCGCTTCCCTGCCTCGAATCTAGCTTTACTCAATCCGGAAAGGCCACATAAAATGGGCCTGATGAAGATGTCAAAACATACAGAAACGGCTGCTGGATGTCCCGGAAGACCAAATACAGGAATATTATTGATAATGCCTCCTATTAATGGTTTGCCTGGCTTCAGTGATATACCATGAAAGAGAACACCTGGCTTTCCGAGATCATTGATAACCCGTGCAGTAACATCTTTGGTGCCGACGGAACTGCCACCTGAGATCAGCACGATATCTGAATCTTTTAAAGACTTCCCAACAACATCTCGTATGGTTTCGTATTCATCACTGAATATACCTTTTATGAGAGGGATTGCACCTGCATCTAAAAGGAGACCAAAAAGGTTATAAGAATTAATATCTCTCACCTGTCCGGGTTTAACCGGTCTGTCAGGTGGGACGATCTCATCGCCCGTTGATATTATAGAAGCCTTTGGTTTTTCGTAAACCCAGATATCCTTTATACCAATGCCTGCAAGTACCCCTATATCCTGGGGCCTCATTCTAAAGCCTTTTTTCAATACGCAATCTCCCTTTTTTACATCTTCTCCTGCCTGTATCACATTCTCACCAGGGGCAACAGGCTTCAAGACCTCTATCATGCCTTCATCGACATGCTGAGTGTGCTCGAACATCACTACTGCATCAGCACTTCTCGGCAACATTCCGCCCGTAGCAATCTTTGCGACTTCACCTTTTTTTAATTCAAAATCAGGTTCCTCACCCATGAATATTTCATATTGTATGTTTAAGTAAGCAGGCATCCCCTCAGTGGCTCCAAAGGTATCAGAGGAAGACACCGCAAATCCATCAACAGTAGATCGAGAAAAATTTGGAAGGTCTTCCGGAGAAAAGAGGTCTTTTGATAAGATCCTTCCATATGATTCATATATTTTTAAACTTTCCTCAGGAGGGAGTTTTGGGGAAAGATTGCTGAAGAGGAGTTCGAGTGCTCTCTCTACAGTGATTACTTCTTCTCTTCCAAGCATGTCACGCATTGGTTTCTCTAACCACATTGAATTTATTCATTGCCTTATCCAGCCCATCTAATACCATACAGGTAACAGCATCTGATGCCTTTTCGATAACACTTTTGATGAGAGATATCTCATTCTTTCTGAATCTGCTCAGGACGTAATCTTCAGAAGCGACACCCTCCTCTCTTCCAATTCCTATTTTTAATCGTGCAAAATCTTTCGAAGAAATGTTCTGTATAATAGATTCAACTCCCTTGTGACCTCCTGATGAGCCTTTTCTCCTGACCCTGAGTTTTCCTACCTCCATGTCGAGGTCATCATGAATGACGATGAGTTTTTCCAGAGAGATGTTAAATCTACCCATAACATCTTTTACAGCGAGTCCACTGTTGTTCATATAAAGAAGCGGTTCAACAAGCAGGACTTTCTCTCCATTGATAGAACCTGTTCCTATCCTGTACTTTGCTTTCTCTTTAAAGTCTATTTCATATCTTCTTGCGATTTCTTCGACAACCATGAAGCCGATGTTGTGTCTTGTTCTGGAATATCTTTTCCCAGGGTTCCCAAGGCCAACTACAATCCACATACATAGTCATTAGCCATTAGTCAATAGTCATTAGTCAATAGTCATTAGTCAATAGTCATTAGTCAATAGTCATTAGTCAAAAAACGAATAATTAAATACTAATAACTTTATTTGGCTTCCTCCTCCTCTTCCTCTTTCTTCCCTTTCTTAATAACTTCGGGCTCTTTTATTTCTGGTGCAACAGCCTCAACAGGTGCAACCTCTTCAACTGCAGGAGCTATGACATTCGCGATGACATCATCGGAGTTGGTGAGGACCTCAATACCTTCTCCAAGTTTCAGATCTCCGACACGAATAGACTGGCCTATTTCAAGATCTGATATATCGACTTCGATGTGTCCTGGTATCCTGTCCGGAAGACATTCCACCTCTATCTCTCTGAGCAGGTGCTGTAATATCCCACTGTCTCTCCTCACACCTATTGGTTCTCCAATAATCGCTATATGCACGGTGACCTTTACTTCTTCTGTAAGGGAGACCTCAAAAAAATCTGCATGAAGTAACTCTCCCATTACAGGATCAAGCTGATGATCTTTTATCAGTGCGAGTCTGCTTGAACCATCCCCAAATTGAAGGTTCACCATAACCTGCTCACCGGCTGTTTCATTAATAAACCGCGAGAGGTCCTTCTTAGAAAATTTTATAGGGAGAGAATCTCCTGCCCTATAAATGACTGCCGGAATCATATTGTTCCTTCTGAGGGCACGAGCTGCACCTTTACCGCGTTCGTCCCTCTCCTCCACATTAATAGTCATCCTCTCCATCTTTCCTCCTTTAAGCCGTTAGAAATTTTTTCTAACGGGGTTTATACAAAAAGTGAACTTATTGAAGATTCCTCATGAATCCTTCTGATTGCCTCTCCAAGAAGAGGTGCTACATTCAAAACAGTGAGCTTTCTGCATTGCTCTTTTTTGCTATCAAGAGGTATTGTGTTTGTGACAATGAGTTCCTCTATAACCGAGTTATTAATCCTCTCAATTGCAGAACCTGAAAGCACAGCATGTGTACATGCCGCAACAACTCGTCTTGCCCGTTTGTTTTTGAGGGCCCCTGCTGCATGAGTGGTTGTACCACCAGTGTCAATCATGTCGTCGAGAATAAGGGTGTCCGTATTTTCTACTTCACCTATCACATTCATTACCTCTGTAACATTCATCGTCTCACGCCTCTTATCAATGATTGCGATGGAACACTGGAGTCTTTTTGCAAAGGCCCTGGCCCTCTCGACACCACCTGCATCAGGAGAAACGATTACAAGATCTTTAAGATTATAGTTGC
>JBGQMP010000197.1:0-3833 GCA_041500685.1 Thermodesulfovibrionia bacterium
TAATCTGTACATCATAAGCACCCCCTTTTTAATTAGTTTTTACCAATACAAAGATAATCCATGTTATACCATACTTATGAAACAGAAAGAGAGGTATCAGTATATATCTGATATTTTCGTCAGATTTTCACCAATTATGACGTCCGTGTTTTTCCTACATAAAATTTTGTACCAAATAGTGATTTGTGAATAAAATCTACAATATTTCTAAAAAGATCCTGTACAAACAATTTCAGAATTCGGAGCCTTTTATCGCAAAAGTCATGTTTTCTGAGGGTTGTTGGATTAGAAAACTCAAAAAGTTGATATCTACGTCAGCATTAGGAATTATACTCCAACCAGTGCCACCATTGTTTTAAAACCTTGCAACATTTCCCACCATTAAAAATCACCACAAATATGCCATCCAATTTGACCTTTGTTTTTGATGAGATGTGAACAAACGATGCCCACCATTGAGCAATACCAATATTGGGAGTGACTGCAAGAACTTCGTAGCTGAATTGAACCTGATCCTGAGAGCCTATAACATTTGACCAATAATCGCAGATTGCTGAACGCCCGCGTATGGGTTCGCTAAAAGGATTTGCATGATAGGTAGCGTCATCGGTGAAAAGCTCTGCAAATGTCCGGGGGTCTTGATTTTCCCAGGCACGCCCATACGAATCGAGCCAAGAGCGAAATATCTCAAGATTCATAATATATTCCTCCTTCAGGATACAGCCTCTCATCCTTGTCTGAAAGAAGTCTTGAAAGAGCCTCTTTGGCAGCAAGAGTCTGTGCCTCTTTTTTACTTTTTCCTATACCCCTTCCGAACTTCTTGCCTTCTATAAATACCTCAATCGTGAAAACTTTTTTATGTTCCTCTCCCTCCTGTTTTATCACTCTATATTCAGGAAGGGCACCGAATAGGAGTTGAGTCTTCTCCTGAAGTTCTGTCTTAAAATCAGAAAATCCCGTAGAATGCACGATAGCATCTATCTTTTCACTGAACAAGCTCAGAACAACCTCTCTCGCTTTTTTGTAACCATCTTCTACGTAAACAGCCCCAAGGAGAGCCTCAACTGCATCTGCCAGAAGTGATTTTTTAGCCCTTCCTCCGGTAGCTTCCTCACCTTTTCCAAGTCTGAGATATTTTCCGAGAGAAAGAGAATCAGCAATCTCAGAAAGGACAGACTCTTTTACGAGATGGGATTTAATCTTAGCCATAACTGATTCTTTCAATTTCCCGTCTGTTAAAAAAAGATGCTCGACTATGATAAATCCAAGTACAGAATCACCAAGGAATTCGAGTCTTTCATTATGGGCAGTCGATTTATCCGGATTCTCGTAATAGAAAGACCTGTGTGTCAGAGCTTCTGTGAGAAGCCTTTTATCTTTGAACACATAGCCCAAACGTCTTTCTAATTCAGTAGTGTTTTCCACTGTTAACGCTTTTGAAAATAATTGAAAAGATGTAATGAAAACATTGAGGACTTCATCGACTCAGGATTCCGTTTAAGCCTCGAATCTCTTAAACAGCAGGCAGGCATTGGTTCCACCGAATCCAAAGGAGTTGGACAAGGCATAATTGATCTTCATCTTTCTCGCCTTATGGGGGACATAGTCAAGATCACATTCAGGATCCGGATTATCGAGGTTTATTGTTGGAAGTGCTATGTCATTCAAAATACTGAGTACACTAATAACTGCCTCAACACCTCCTGCAGCTCCGAGTAAATGACCCGTCATAGATTTTGTTGAACTTATTGCAACTTTATAGGCATGTTTTCCAAATACCGTTTTTATGGCTTGGCTTTCGAGCTCATCTCCGGATTTTGTTGAAGTACCATGGGCATTTATGTAATCAACCTCTGAAGGTTCAATCCCTCCATCATTCAATGCCATTGCTATGCACCTTGCAGCGCCTTCCCCCCCCGGAGAAGGCGAAGTAATATGATATGCATCTGCGGTCATGCCATATCCGACTATCTCTGCATATATTTTTGCGCCTCTATCCAGGGCACTCTGAAGATTCTCGAGGATCACGACACCTGCACCTTCTCCTACCACAAATCCGTCTCTGTCAACGTCAAATGGCCTGCTCGCCTTTTCCGGTTCATCATTTCTCGTAGAAAGAGCCTTCATGGCGTTGAATCCTCCTACGCCCATAGGTGTTATTACCGCTTCGCTCCCTCCGGTAATCATAGCATCTGCATCGCGCCTTTGAATAATTTTGAAAGCATCTCCGATGGAGTGACTTCCTGTAGCACATGCAGTAGATATTGCAGAGTTTGGCCCTTTAGCACCGAACTTTATGGATATCTGGCCTGAGGCAAGATTTATGGATAACATCGGGACAAAAAAAGGTGTTATCCTTTTCGGTCCTTTCTCGAGTAAAACAGAGTGGTAATGTTCGATTGTTTGCAGACCACCCATACCTGAACCAACAATCACACCTACCCTCTCTGCGTTACTATCTGTTATCTTCAGGCCAGAGTCATCCAGAGCCATTGCTGCTGTGGCAAAAGCAAAATGGATAAAACGATCCATCTTCTTTATTTCCTTAAGTTCTATGTAGTCTTCAGGGTTAAAATTATCAACCTCACCAGCTATCTGTGTTGGAAAGGCGGAGGCATCGAAACCGGTTATTCTCTTGATTCCAGATTTGCTGTTGACAAGATTTTCCCATGACGTCTTAACACCCACACCCAGAGGCGTTATAAGACCCAAACCCGTTACAACAACTCTTCTTTTATCCATTATGCCGAAGACTTTTTCTTATGAATATACTCGATAGCGTCCTTTACCTTTACGATCTTTTCTGCATCCTCGTCAGGTATCTCGATCCCGAATGCCTCTTCAAATGCCATAACAAGCTCTACTGTATCTAATGAATCTGCACCGAGGTCCTCAACAAATGATGTCTCGGCTTTAATCTCGGCAGTGCTTACTCCGAGTTGCTTCGATATAATCTCCTTGACCTTCTCTTCTACCATACAAACACCTCCTCGTTTCAATAAAAAATTTCAATTCAAAATCCGAAAAGATTTCTCCTTCATTTTGAATCTTTATTTTTGCATCTTTATTTTCACATATACATGCCACCATTCACGTGTATCACCTGACCCGTTATATATCCTGAATCAGGCGATGCAAGAAATACAACAGCATTTACAACATCCTCGACTGTGCCGAATACCCCTAATGGAATTTGCTTCCTGACCTCCTCCTTCACTTTCTCTGGCAGAACATCTGTCATTGCAGTTTTTATAAAACCAGGTGCAACAGCATTCACCGTTATTCCCCTGCTTGCATATTCCCTTGCTATTGTCTTTGTAAGTCCGACAATCCCTGCCTTTGAAGCACTGTAATTTGCCTGCCCTGGATTACCCATAAATGCAGCAACAGATGTGATATTCACTATTCTTCCATATCGCCGTTGAGACATCTCCTTTATAGCCTCTCTGGAACAAAGGAAGACACTCTTAAGATTTATATCCATTACAGAATCCCAGTCTTCCTCCTTCATCCTGAGCAGGAGGCCGTCTTTTGTTATACCTGCGTTATTCACCAATATATCTATCCTGCTGAACTCCTTACGGATATCTTCGAATACCTTTTTAACCTCCTCCGCATTCGATACATCAAGTTTTATCCCCATAGCTTTGACTCCAAGTGGCGTCAAAGCAGCAGCAGCCTCAATGACTTCATCAGGATTTATATCTGCAAGAGCGACGTTGACGCCCCTTTGAGCAAGCTTCTCAGCAATGGCTCTGCCAATACCACGTGCTCCACCTGTAACTACTGCAACCTGCCCTATAAAATCCATCATGAGCCTCTTTAAACTGGCA
>JBGQMP010000198.1:0-3821 GCA_041500685.1 Thermodesulfovibrionia bacterium
AAGGTCTATTCACCTGAATTGACATGTTTTTCTAACCTCAGACTCTTTATCTCCGTAAGCAACTCCTTCTTATCTATGATCCCCTTCTTCTCTAGAAGATTTATCAATGCCTCTTGAGTATATACATTGCTTATTAGGAGTTTTTTAAAGGTTAATGTTTCCTTTGGATCTAGCTTTTCCACCATGATATTTACCTTATTCTCATCAATTTCCTAAACTCCCATGGGGGACGAGGGTTATATTGCTGCCACAACCCCAACCTTTTATCCCTAGCCTCTTTTTCAGCATCTAAATATTCCGAGGCGTAAGGTCTCTCCAGATATTCCCTATATGCCCAAGCCCATCCTTCTTTAACCATCTCAAGATTAATGTTCCTACCATTAAGGTTTACTATGCCTACCATTCGTTTATATCTGTCTATATCTATAATATCGACCCTTACTTTTTTGTCTGATATTTTTGACTTTAATGCTCCAAAAGCTTCTTCTCCATAGGGTTGGCCATGTTTACTAATCATGCCTGTCCTGAGGTTAATCTTCTCCCTCTCTGGTGCATCAATGCCATAGAGCCTTACTCTGAGTTTTGTACCTTCAAGTGTTCCCAGCTTAAAGGTATCCCCATCAGAGACAGCCGTAGCAATCCCTTCTACAGTCCGGATCACCGCGGAAGTAGCTGTAGATAAAAGAAACATAGGGATTAAAAGTAAGAAACAAAAGGTGACCAAAATCTTCATTGAAGTACCTTTCTTCATTGCTTCTTTTGTAAGGCAATAATCAAAAAGGGTAATCTATACGCCGATAAATAATATCCCCAAAAATACAATCCTTAAGTTTTTAAGCATTTTTGTCTCCTTACTCTAAAATGTGAAGAATTTTTCTTAGTTGCATCAATGGCTTCTCGTTCATTTTCTTTTTCCCTTGCTTCAAACACAAAAGCCCACCTTTAGTCTTTCTGACCAAACATGGGCTTATTGACATTTTCCCCCCGATGCTCCCCTTTTGTTACAACGTCAGGAGCGGATGAAGGCTAACGGTAATAAATTGCCCTAATTATAGTCCCCTTTTCTTAGACCGTCAACAAAAATCATCTGTTAAAAAAAACATCTCTTAACTATGTTTTGTTTCTTGCAGTTATGCAGGTATTTTCCCAAGGAATGGTTTTCCTTACCAGTAGCATAGTTTTCGGAATAAATCTCAGATATCCAGAAAGCGGTTGGAAGTTAAGAAAGTTTATTTTGTAAATATTCGGACTTGGCCTGTCAGACAGTGGCAGATTAAGCCCTTAGCAACGATAACACCACAAATGTTCACTTTTGGATGGTCTGATAATTAAGGATTACTGCGAGAAAGTGAGTATAACGTTTCACGTGTTTGTGATGTACTGGCTTGTCGGGTGTGGCATGCCTTTACACAAACAAGCTATTGTGCAAAGTAGATCGCTTAGATGCATTCTCATACTCTTCCAATAAAGATTCTATCAATTTTTTAACAGAAATAATTTCTTTTGCTCTATAAGCATTCTCTCCAGCAAACGCAAATCCGTGTTTTAAATTACCCTTCTGGGCATTTATTAAAGCAAGCGCAATGCAATAGGGGCTGTTTTTATAATCACAGGTTATAATACAATGGAAGGGACATTTAAACGGTTTCCTTTTCCCCTTATTGACATCATCAATAAATTTGTTTCTAATCGCTCTCCCTGGCATACCAACTGGACTTTTGATAATCACAAGATCTTCTTTGCTCGAATCAATATAAGTTTGCTTAAACTTTATCGATGCATCACATTCATAAGTGGTAACAAAACGTGTTGCCATCTGTACTCCAGAAGCGCCTAATTGTAAGTATTTATAAATATCTTCTCCTGTATATATACCTCCAGCGGCAATTACCGGGATAGGTTTCTTATACCTTTCCTCAAATGGTCTTGCCGCGTTAATCACTTCTGGAATAAGTTTTTCTAACGAATACTCAGGATCGTTAATCTGCTCTTCTTTGAACCCAAGATGTCCCCCAGCCAGTGGCCCCTCTACTACTATAGCATCAGGGAGGTAGTTATATCTTTTTAACCAACTTTTGAAAATAATATTGGCTGCTCTTCCAGAGGAAACAATGGGAACCAACTTTGTTTTTTTGGTACCTTTTAAAAATTGCGGAAGATTAAGGGGAAGGCCGGCCCCGGAAAAAATAATGTCTGCCCCTTCTTCAATAGCAGTTTTTACCATATCAGCAAAAATAGATGCCGCCACCATCATGTTTATACCAACAATCCCTGTAGTTAATTCTCTGGCTTTTCTAATCTCTCTCTTTAACGCTCTAATATTTGCTTCCAACCAATTCGTCGAAAAATCGGCTTCAAGCATTCCAATACCTGAAGCAGCAATAACTCCGATACAACCTTCGTTAGCTACTGCGGATGCTAACCCGGATAAAGAAATTCCAATTCCCATTCCTCCTTGAATGATAGGAAGTTTTGCTGTCAAATCTCCTATTTTTAATCCTTTCAGATTGTTAGTATTCAAAAAAAACCTCCTTTATGAATCTCGTACAACTCACTTATATCCGATATTAGATTTGTATATAATCCTATTTTAGAAGTATAGACAAAATTTATCAGATATACCAGCTGTCTGTTAACAGTAGTAATCTACAATATTTTAGCAATTTTTTGAACTGAGGAGGAAAAAAACGTAAATTTCTTCAAGTATTGCCTGATAGATAAGGTCTTAACTTTTAGTGTTTATTTTCACATCCATCTTTTAAATACTACCGGCTTTTGGGAAGGGCAAAAAATAAAAAGAAGGGGGAAGATATCAGACTCTTTCAAGACTTTCGAAAAACCCATCTCTTCTCTTTTTAAGAGCATCGAGAAAGCTGTTCAACCTTGCTATCATTTTCTGCTTGTTAAAATAATCTCTTCTCTTGTCATCCTCTTTCAGGAATGAGTATGCCTTTGTTATTACTTCTAAGATTGTTATAACCTTGTCTTTTATTGAAGGGTCAGCAACAGTAAGATACCTGTCAGGATGAAATTCCTTCACGAGTTTATAATAATTGTTCTTCACTGTTTCTGTATCTGACGTTTCATTAATCTCAAGCAGTTCACCTGCGTTGAGCTTGTTGATGTTTGAATACACCTCATCTACTTTCTTTAAAAGTGCATCTTCCTCCTCATGAAAGGCCTTTAGTATGTCTTCCAGCGACACCGCTTCCTCTGCCTTTTCTATTCCATTCTCCTTTTCCTCGAGTATACCCGTAGACCACAAGACATAGAGGGTCTTCATCGCCTGGAGGGAGTTAGTAGATGAGCTGTCAATAAGCTCTTTCAAGGTCTTTTTACCATCAATCATGAAAAGCACCTTCTTGTCGAGAGAACTGAGTACTATGTCTTGAAAAAGGCTCACAGGATCAGTGCTCAACTTCAGGATAGAGTCCATATTCGGCATCTCTTTCAACATCCTGTTTATGTTATTTATCCTCTTTACCCCTTCATATATGAGGTTACCCACACTCATCTTCAGCGTTATTACCTCATTTGAAGGTATTTCTCCCTCTCTGAATTCGTATTCAGCATCTTTGAGCTGAAATAAACTATAGATTATATCTTTTACCTGGTATTTCACACCCCAGATGATATCTTGTGGTGTCAGATACCCAAGCTCAACAAGTATCTCACCCTGCCTTTTACCTGTCATTTTAAGGAGTTCCACTGATCTATTGTACTGCTCTAAAGTGATCTTTCCCATTTTGATGAGCGTCTCACCTAATCTGTCATCCTCATCAGTTGATGAAGCAAAGATAACATCTCCTTTATCGAGGTAT
>JBGQMP010000199.1:0-3759 GCA_041500685.1 Thermodesulfovibrionia bacterium
CTTGACTGAGAGACTGCTATATTTACAGCCTTCTGATACCGATGCGAGATTCACCCTAGCTTACAAGTATTCACAAGCAAACCAAGATGACGCATCTCTATTCCACTATTTGAAGATTCCTTATCAAGAGCGAGGTGCTGGCACATGGAACAACCTAGGCGTAGAGTTTGATCATTTTGATCTCCCCGGTAAGTCAATCGGGGCATACAGAAAAGCTGAGGAGCTCGGCGAAACACTCGCCATGAGCAATCTTGCGTACAAACTAATAAAAGCGGGCTTCCTTTATGAAGCAGAGGAACTATGCAATAAAGCAATGAAGATTCAGGATTATCATAAAAACGTGAGCCATGCGATATCTACGATTAAAGATATACCGGACCAAGAGGAGAAGAAAGAAAAAGAGATTGTTGAAGTTCTCAAAGAGGGGGATGCAGAGTTTAGAAAGCTTACAGAAGAACACAAGAATCTCGAGGAACTTCTTGCAAGAATCGACAGCAAACGCTTTCTTACCGCAGAGGAAGAGGTTGAGAGGAAAAAGATACAGAAGCAGAAGCTCCTCAAAAAAGACAGGATGGCAGAGCTGATCAGGGACTATAAAAAGGGCCGCATGAATTAAGTAGTTAATAGCAAGTAATTAGTAGTCAGGGGGAAGACTCTTATATGAAATTTCGTTCTCCGCTATAACTACTTACTACTGATTGCTTAACTACTAATTAAAATAAGGGAGGACATTTTTGCTGTGAGAAGCAAGATTATCAAAAAAGGATTGGAGAGAGTTCCACACAAGGCACTTCTTTATGCTACAGGTGTTCCCAAGACAGAGATGGACAAACCCTTTATTGGTGTGGCAACAAGCTTTACTGATATCATTCCTGGCCATGTGGGAATGAGGGACCTCGAAAGATTTATCGAAAAAGGAATCCATACTGGTGGGGGATACCCATTCTTTTTCGGAATCCCCGGAATCTGTGATGGGATAGCGATGGGTCACCGGGGCATGCATTATTCTCTTCCATCAAGAGAGCTTATTGCTGATTCGGTGGAGACAATCGCAGAGGCACATCAGTTTGATGGACTGGTACTTCTGACAAACTGCGATAAGATTACGCCGGGGATGCTTATGGCTGCTGCAAGAGTAAATATCCCCTCAATCGTTGTGACTGCAGGTCCGATGCTCTCCGGCCATCTGAAAGGCAGGAGGCTTTCCCTCGTGAATGATACCTTTGAGGCAATCGGCAAGTACAAGAAAGGCTTGATAACCGATGAAGAACTCGAGGCCCTTGAGGAGTGTGCCTGTCCAGGCGCAGGTTCATGCCAGGGTATGTACACAGCAAACACAATGGCATGTGTTACAGAGGCCATTGGAATGAGCCTTGAGGGCTGTGCTACGGCACTTGCAGTGTCAGCGAAAAAGAAAAGAATTGCCTTCGAAAGCGGAAGGAGGATTGTTGAACTTATCAGAAAAAATATTACACCAAGAAAGATAATGACAAGAAAGGCCTTCGAAAATGCAATCATGGTTGACCTTGATCTTGGAGGTTCAACAAACACCGTGCTTCATATCCCTGCAATAGCCCATGATGCAGGGATAGAGCTCCCCCTGGAGCTTTTTGATGAATTGAGTAAGAAAGTACCTCATATCTGCGATATGCTTCCTGCAGGTAGATACTACCTTGAAGATCTTGATTATGCCGGAGGGATACCGGCAGTCCTTAAGAGGCTTAGGGATAAGACACATGATAATATCACTGTAAGTGGTAAGGGTATCTTTGCGATAGCAGACTCAGCAGAAATTCATAATGAGGATGTTATAAGACCACTCAATAAAGCCTATCACAAAGAAGGTGGAATTGCCATACTCCGTGGTAATCTTGCACCTGATGGGGCTGTTGTAAAACAGTCTGCTGTTAGTAAGGGTATGATGAAGTTTGAGGGTGTAGCGAAGGTATTTGATTCTGAAGAGGATGCCATGAAGACAATCCTTGCTGGAAAGATTCATCGCAGAGACATTATTGTAATAAGGTATGAGGGACCAAAAGGTGGACCAGGAATGAGAGAGATGTTATCTCCTACTGCAGCGATAACAGGGATGGGCCTCAGTGAATCCGTTGCCCTTATTACGGATGGCAGGTTTTCAGGTGGCACAAGGGGGCCATGCATAGGCCACATATCACCTGAAGCAATGGAAGGCGGGCCGATAGCGATAATCAGAAACGGTGATAGGATAAGGATAGATATACTGAAAAGGAAGATTGATCTGATGCTTTCAGATAAGGAGATTAAAAAGAGGTTGAGTAATTGGAGACCTCCAGATCCCAAGATAAAGAAGGGGTATCTATCAAGATATGCAAAGATGGTCAGCTCTGCAGGCAAGGGAGCGATCATGTTACAATAACCAAGGGGTAAATAAAATTTTATGAAAATAACCGGTGCTGAAATCCTTATCGAGTCCCTTAAGAGAGAGGGAGTAAAACACATCTTCGGTTATCCTGGAGGTGTTGTCCTCGGTATTTTTGACTTTCTCTATGACGACAAAGATCTCCAGCTTATCCTTACACGTCATGAGCAGGGCGCAGTTCATGCAGCAGATGGCTATGCAAGGTCAACAGGCAAACCAGGGGTGGTTCTTGTAACCTCAGGCCCAGGAGCTACCAATACAGTTACAGGCATTGCAACTGCCTCGATGGATTCTATACCACTCATTGTATTCTCTGGACAAGTGCCAACTATGCTCATAGGCAATGATGCATTTCAGGAGGCTGATATTGTCGGAATCTCGAGGCCATGTACAAAATATAATTTTCTTGCAAAGGATGTAAAAGAATTGTCTAAGATTGTAAGAGAGGCATTCTATATTGCCACATCAGGCAGGCCCGGTCCTGTTTTGATAGATTTGCCCAAGGATGTAACAGCAGGAAAGGCAGAGTTCACATGGCCAGAGGTAAAGATCAGAAGTTATAACCCAACGTATGAGGGAAATAAGTGGATGATAACGCAGGCAGCACATCTAATCGCAAAGTCCAAAAGAGCGGTTATCATTGCTGGAGGAGGTGTAATACTCTCTGGTGGTTCAAAGGAACTCAGAGAACTTGCAGAATTTACAGATATCCCTGTAACAATGACCTTGATGGGGCTTGGGTCTTTTCCAGGTACTCATAAACTCTCCCTCGGTATGCCTGGGATGCATGGCACTTATTATGCAAATAAGGCGATACAGGAGTCTGACCTGTTGATAGCAATTGGTATGCGATTTGATGATAGGGTCACGGGTAAGATTGATGCCTTTGCACCACATGCAAAGATAATCCATATAGATATTGATCCGACATCAATCAGGAAGAATGTGCGCGTCGATACTCCCATAGTCGGGGATGTAAAAAGAGTTCTTACCGTTTTAAACAAGGTTCTGAAAGAAGAAATAAAAGAGCAATGGGATGAGGTAAGAAGGATATGGTTGAAGCAGATAGATGCATGGAAAAGGGAGAGGCCATTAACTTACACCTATAGCGATGAGGTGATAAAACCCCAGTTTGTCGTTGAAAAGATATATGAACTTACAAAAGGAGATGCTATTATTACAACTGAAGTCGGCCAGAATCAGATGTGGACAGCCCAGTTCTATAAATTTGACAAACCCAGAACCTTGCTGACATCAGGAGGTCTTGGGACAATGGGTTATGGTTTTCCTGCTGCAATCGGCGCACAACTTGCACATCCAAATAAGCTTGTTATTGATATAGCAGGCGATGGCAGCATCCA
>JBGQMP010000200.1:0-3744 GCA_041500685.1 Thermodesulfovibrionia bacterium
AACCATGCCCGGGTTTCAGTGGAAAGTCTCTTATTGCAATACCTTGTTGAGCATGTATATTGATATGATCAATGTCCTGGACATCCCATCCTGCTTTTTCAAGCATCCTATCGATGTCTTCGCGAGCCTTATCTTCAGGCTTTTTTGCCATATTTTTTATCCACTTAACATTTTAGTCCTATAACAAAAAACAGTCAATAAAATGAGGCCTTTGAGGAGATAAACACCCTGTGATGCCTTATGAGAAAAGACATATCCGGAAACTGAGAATTTGGATAAGACTTACTAATAAGGTCATAAGTATGAAGACATTGATTGTAAAATCCCTCCTATCCTCCCTTTGCCAAAGGGAGGGAATGTACCCCTCTTTTCCGCACTCAGGCGGATTCGCTGAGGTGAAGGCAAAGAGGGGCGTGGGGAGATTTTTAATAATGATGCCTTACTTATGCACTCATTAGTATGTTCTTTGGGAAATCTCTGAATCCCCTTCCTGACCGCAAGGCCCTCGACGATATTGTCTTCGACATCCTCAGCCTGACCGAAGACGAACGAAACGAAGTCTACTGGTCCGTCTGTGAGCTGGTCAAGAACCGGCTTGAGAAGGCAAGGAGTGTGTGAATGCTATATCTTTACCTTGATGAAAGCGGAGACCTAAGGCAGATAAGACAATTAGTGTTTAAGATGTGTAAACAGAAAACTTTCTGTTATCATTAGCTTATTTAGATTGTAAGGAGGTGTGAAATGCCTAAGATTGTAGCTCAGATTCCGGAGGACATCTACCGGAACATTAACGAGGAGATAAAGCTCGGCGTATTCTCTAATGCATCGGAGGCTGTCGTCTCAGCGCTCAAAAAGGCTTATGCCCGAAAGAGCAGGTCATTCCTGAGATGGCTGATGAAAAAGGAAGGCATAACAGAAGCTGAGATGTTGAAAGAGCTTGAGAAAATGCGCAGATGAGGTACATGGGTTACTGCATGAAGTGTTCTTTTAATTAGGCTATGTTATAATTCTTGTAAAGAAAGGAGGGTATAAATGAGCAAATCAGTAACTCTTCCTGAGGTAAATATACCAGAGGAAGAATTAAAACTATTGCTTGCCATAAAGCTTCTTGATGAAGGTTTAGTATCTCTCGGTAAGGCATCTGAAATAGCTGGATATTCTGAAAAGGCATTTGTTGAGATATTGTTGCATAGAGGGATAGCTCCAATAAAGTATCAAAAACTGAATCTCGAGAAAGAACTGACTAATGCCTGAATCGGTCATTGTTGATGCCTCTGTTTTAATAGCCCTCGAAAGAATTGATCTCTTAAAAATCCTCTGTAAAATCTATAAAGAGATTATTTTGCCCGATGCAGTTGTCAAAGAATTTGGGCAAAACCTGGATTGGTGGGATAACTAGGGACACATCCTATATTTCAACGGGTAGCCGGTCAATATCGCTTTCTGTTATAACGTTTTCGAAGAAATAAAGAGGGAAGACGCAGTGGCAAATTCGATCAAAGAAACACCTATTTTGAGAGGGAAGGAAGCAGAACATTTCTTTGCCAGGGTTCGGAAGAACAAGAGCAGGAAGGTTCCGATAAGGAATATAAAGGGGCAATTTCCATCTTCGAGAAGGTAAAGAAAAAGAGCGAGCCCATTGGGGTCAGCCATAGAAGCTTGCTTACTCCATTCGCACTTGATTTGGCCAAGGCTTGTCTTCTCTGAACGGCGAGAGACATGGATAGGAGAACAAAAAGGCAGTCTTATGAAAATTTTCGCAAGAAACACTCAGAATTATTAGGTCATCCAGTTGTGCGGCTTTCTGTGAGAAATAAGCAGATCGGTTGATTCAATCGAGCCACAGACTTCGGGAAGAAAGCGCTGAGATGAAAATACAATGCCCAAACATATATTGTTGTCATTGCGAGGCATGAAATGCCGAAGCAATCTCAGGGGATTTATTCTTATATCTACTTCACGATCTTCAGACTGATATCGGCAGCTACTGCCGAATGCGTAAGGGCTCCAACAGAAATCAAATCAACACCCGTCTCAGCAACTTCTCTGACATTTTCGAGTTTAATGTTCCCTGATGCCTCGAGCATAACCCTGCCCTTTGCAATCTTCACGGCCTCTTTCATGTCATGAACTAACATGTTGTCTAACATCACTACATCCGCTCCAGCCTCTATTGCTTCCCGAAGCTCTTTAAGGTTCTTAACTTCCACCTCAATCTTAAAAAGGTGATGACCCTTTTTCGCTGCCCTCACAGCCTTTTTAATGCTCCCTAAGGCCTTGATATGGTTATCCTTGATAAGGATACCGTCAAAGAGACCAAATCTGTGGTTGTATCCCCCCCCTACTCTGACCGCATACTTTTCCATAAATCTCTGGCATGGGATTGTCTTTCTTGTATCAACAATCTTTGCCTTTAGCCCTTCTATCCTCTTCACATACATGCTTGTGAGGGTTGCAATACCGGAGAGCCGCTGAAGGATATTGAGACTTACCCTTTCTCCCTTCAGAATAGCATGAGTCCTCCCTGAAATCTCAGCAATCACATCTCCCTGCTTGACCTCTGACCCATCCTTATAGAAGGCTTTAAATACTGCAGAAGAGTCAAGACTCCGAAAAACCTCTTGCACAAAAGGAAGCCCTGCCAGAACAAAACTTCCTTTTGCAATACAGTGTGCTCTCGATTTAGTCTCTTCAGGTATCAAGAGGAATGTGGTGATATCTCCATGACCGATATCTTCTTGAAGAGCTTGGTCAATAACATCAATCACACTCGGAGGGATGTCCACCCTATCTCCTCTTCAAAAGTAAAGAAAGGAAACCACATATTCCCCCGAAAGTGGCACCTAAGGCAAGGGCAGAACGCCAGTCAAGGAGGGTTGTTACATTTCCCTCTATTTTATTAGCAATAACGAGGAGTGCTGAAGTATTCTCAGACTTTATTTCCTTTGCCGCCAAAAGTCCTACAGCAGATCCATTAACTGCTATATGTTCTCTTGAGATGGACAGGGGAGACAAGGAATAATTTATTGATACATTTTCACCAGCCGTGACTGCACTTATGCACTGGTTGAGACTTATATCATTTCCCTGGAGAAAAACCGCGGCTCCCTGTGTCACTTCCAGCTTTTCACCATCAATACTGAGTGCCCCTACCTGCTGGAGTTCAATATGTCCTCCTTCAACAGACCTGACAGTACTCTGTCTTATTTTAATGAACTCCCCTTCAATAGATTCGAGGTCACTTTTCTCAATTTCTTTTTCTTCCCTTTGCATCATTTCTCACCTCCAACTTCCTTCAGTTTTTTTATACTTTCTAAAATTCTCTCCTTCCTCAAGGTGAGTTCTTCATATTTTACCCTTTCCTTCTCAACAACATCCTTTGGTGCCCTCATCAGAAAGTCTTCATTCAGAAGCTTCTTATTGAGAAAGGAGATGGACCCCTCTACCTCGCCCTTAGCCTTCTTCAGTCTACCCAGTTCTGCTTCGATGTTCAAGACCCCTTTCAAAATTACATAGATCTCCATAGAACTTTTAACGCATGTCGCAGAACCCTCCGGCTTTTCAACCTCCATGCTTATCTTTATCTCACCTGCATTTGCAAGTTTCTTGAGATATAAAACATTTTCTTTCAATATATCCTCTGCTTTTTGAGAATATGTCTTTATGGCTGCATAAAGTTCAGAAGATGGTAGAACGTTCAACTCTCCCCTGATTGTCCTTATCCCTGTTACAGCATCGATAAGG
>JBGQMP010000201.1:0-3717 GCA_041500685.1 Thermodesulfovibrionia bacterium
CAGGCACGGTTTCATTTTTGCACAAAAGGTGTGGAAAAGTCTAGAATTATTTTCTCATTTAAAATCAATATGTTACATCATTGCACTGGAATGTTTATATCGGTATTGCTACTAAGCATATCTTATGCCGAACAGTATTGGGTATAACCTCTTTTGACAGATCTTTTCTATGAAGTTATAATTCAAAAATGAGATTAAAGTTCATTATTGTCTTCGTAGTCCTTTCGATAATCCTCGGAGCCTCTGTCGGAGGTTACTTTGCAATCGAAAGAGGAATACCTTCCATTGAAGAACTGAAGCAATATAGACCTGTAGCAGGTACGAAGATATATGCAACTGATGATGTCCTGATAGGAGAGTTAAAGGTAGAAAAAGGTATCTTTGTCCCGATAAATAAGATTCCAGAGCGGATGGTCAATGCCGTAATAGCTGTTGAAGACTCGAGATTCTGGAGACATAAAGGCATTGATTATATTGCAATCGCAAGAGCGCTCCTGAAAGACATTATCTCTGTAGGGCTTAAAGAGGGTGGGAGCACAATAACACAGCAGCTTGCTAAGGTAATGTTTCTTTCACCTGAGAAGACTCTTAAGAGAAAGCTCAGGGAGGCAGCACTTGCGATAAAGATAGAAAAGAACCTTGATAAGAGAGATATACTTGAACTCTATTTGAATAAGATCTATTTTGGCCATGGTGCATATGGTGTTGAGATGGCTTCAAGGATATATTTCGGAAAATCGGTAAAGGACATAACCATTTCCGAGGCTGCACTTGTAGCAGCTCTCATAAAAGCACCTTTCGTGTATTCTCCATACAATGACCTTATAAAAGCCAAAGCGCGGCAACAGATCGTTCTTACAAGAATGGAGGATGAAGGATATATCAAAAAGTCCGAGAAAGAGAACGCACTCAAACAGCCCATCTATCTTTCGAGTGCGCGGGCTGGAATAGAGGCAAATAACTATTTTATCGAGTATGTAAGAAAATATCTTGAAGAAAAATATGGTGAAGATCTCGTATATCGAGGAGGGTTAAAAGTCCATACGACATTGGATAGAGATGCACAACTATCGGCAGTAAAGGCGCTCCAGCAAGGTCTCAGGGAGCTTGACAAAAGAAGAGGATGGCGAGGGCCCTTAGAACATAGAAAAGACATCGACATCAAAAAGGAACTGAGAAGTAAGGAACTTATAACTCCAGTAGTTGCGAACCCAGGAGATATCTCTTCCGGACTTGTTCTTAAGGTTACTGAAAAGGAAGCCCTGATAAAGACGAGAGGTATTATTAGCAAACTTTCGATCGAAGATGCGAGATGGGCGTCTAAGGTTATCAACCCGAAGGGAGGTACGAGCAGGTTTTTGAAAGATTTTAAGTTGACGCAGATACTGAGACCCGGAGATATTGTTAAGGTGAGCATTAAAAAAATCGACCATGCTGCCCAAGTTTCTCTTGAACAAGAACCTGAGGTAGAAGGGGCTGTTGTTGCCGTGGAGCCAAACACTGGGTACATCAAGGCAATTGTTGGTGGATATGATTTTATAAAGAGCGAATTCAACAGGGCGGTAAATGCAAAGCGCCAGCCAGGTTCTGCTTTCAAGCCTATTATATATGCAGCTGCACTAGACAATGGCTTTACCCCCGCAAGCATTATTGTTGATGAACCAGTGACCTACCAAGGTTGGTCAGAGGGCGAATGGAATCCAGAAAACTATGACCATAAATTTTATGGGCCAACACGTCTGAGAGAGGCATTAACATACTCAAGAAATGTAGTCACCATAAAGTTGGTTGAGGCAATGGGAGTAAACAGCGTTATCGATTTTGCAAGAACGTTAGGTTTTCAGGGTGAGATGCCGAAGGATCTGACTATCGCATTGGGGTCTATGAGTATTACTCCACTGGAACTTGCCTTATGCTTTAATGTCTTTGCAAGTAATGGAATGAAGGTAAAACCCATCGCAATTAAATATATTACGGATTCAAAGGGGAGGATTCTCGAAAGCAATGAACCAGAGGCAGAGGAGGTTATAAGTCCCCAGACTGCTTTTCTGATAACCTCGATGATGGAAGACGTTATAAAATATGGTACAGGTTGGAGGGCTAAGGCACTCGGAAGGCCTGTCGCTGGGAAGACCGGGACAACAAGCGAATACAGAGATGCATGGTTTGTAGGGTATACAACTGATTTAGTTGCTGCTGTCTGGGTCGGTTTTGACGATATGAGATCTCTTGGTCTTTTAGAGACAGGAGCTCGTGCAGCATCTCCCATCTGGGTGTTTTTTATGAGGAGTGTTGGGAAAGGTGGACCTCAAGAATTCTCCCCACCTGATGAGGGGATAGTAAGTTATTCTATTGACCCTGCAACAGGGCTCTTGTCAAGGGATAACGGAGCAGGCATAAAAGAATATTTTAAAAAGGGTACGGAGCCAAAACAATTTGCGCCGTCCACCTCTATCTGGAAGACAAGGGAAGATCAAATAAACCCTAATTTTGATTAGGGAATTCCTAGAATTGTTGATGATTAATCCTGCAATCTTCAGAGAATATGACATTCGGGGGATATGGGAGAAAGACCTCACAGAGGAGGTGATTGAAAGGATAGGAAGGGCCTTTTCGGTTTATCTGAGGAATGCTCTCAAAAAAGAAAAAATAACCGTTAGCATCGGGAAAGATATACGGCTCAGTTCTTCTGTTATTATGAAGTCCCTCTCGCGTGGACTTCTCAGCAGTGGCATTGATATTGTAGATATTGGCGTATGCCCAACTCCTGTACAGTATTTCTCTCTCTTTCACCTCCCTGTTGATGGAGGGATAATGATCACAGGGAGCCACAATCCCCCCGAATTTAACGGTATGAAAATCAGTGTAGGTAAAGAGACATTATATGGGGAAAGGATACAGGACATAAGGAGAATATCTGAAAGAGGTGACTTTATCCATGGTATAGGAAAGAGCGAAGTGTATGAGATAATGCCTGTCTATATAGAACACCTTAAGAATAGTTTCTCTCCCTTCAATGGGATAAAGGTTGTTGTCGATGCGGGTAATGGTACGGCCGGTCTTGTTGCGCCACAACTTATGAGGGCTCTCGGCTGTGAAGTGATAGAACTCTATTGTGAACCAGATGGGAATTTCCCGAACCACCATCCAGACCCTGTTGTCATGGAGAATTTACAGGACCTTATTGCAAAGGTTGTGTCCTCAGGTGCATACATTGGTATGGGGTATGATGGAGATGCTGATAGGATAGGAGTTATCAGTGATAAGGGCGAGGTGATTTGGGGAGACAAGCTGATGATTATATTTGCAAAAGACATCATCGAGAGACAAAGGGCAGAAGGGATTCATGAGAAGCCGATTTTTGTTGCCGATGTCAAATGTTCTCAAATAATGTATGAAGAAATAGCAAGGCTCGGAGGAAATCCTATCATGTGGAAGACCGGCCACTCGCTCATAAAGCATAAGGTAAGGGAGACAGGTGCTCTCCTTGGTGGAGAGTTGAGCGGACACTTATTCTTTGCTGACAGGTATTTTGGATATGACGATGCTATATACGCAAGTCTGAGACTTCTCGAGATAATCTCGAAGAATGGCAGCCCCTATTCGATAGAGCGACTGCTCAGTAATATTCCTAAAACCGTCTCTACCCCTGAGATAAGAGTTGAATGTCCTGATGATATAAAGTTCAAAGTAGTCGAAAGGGTCAAAGAGGCATTC
>JBGQMP010000202.1:0-3644 GCA_041500685.1 Thermodesulfovibrionia bacterium
GGCAGAGACCGCAGGGCGTCAAAGTCAAAATTCAAACAGCCTGATCTGCTCAAGGTCTTTTCCTCCAACAGCTCTACATACATCGGAACTGCGGCAGAGACCGCAGGGTGTAATATTTATCAATATTTTTTCTACTGTAGAGAAGAAGGGCATCAGCGATGATATCCCTGTCGGAAATGTATAAGTTCCTGGTGCTTACGATACAGGAAATACCAAAACCTTTTAAGCCCAAAAGGGCAGGATCCCTGTAAAGCACGTCTGCACCTCGTTGCTTACATGAGTGCACTGAGCAACAGGTCGGCTGCAACGGCTATGAGAGACAGTATAAAAATGAGGGCATAGTTGATATCTTCAAGGGAAAGCCTGATCGATGAGAGGAGATAGAGGACGACTTCCCTGTCTTGATCGGTGAGACAGGCATTGGCCTTCACCTTTTCTATGAGTTGAAATTGCTCAATAGCTTTTTTCCTCTTTTTGGTAATCGCATAGCGGTAGAGGAAAAAGAAGAAATATCCGATTGTCCCGATATACCAGACAGGTCTCACCCACGCGGCTTCTAAACGCTGAAACAGTATTATCGCCCTGAAGGCGATAGCAGAGAGAAGACCGAGGATAAAGAAGCCATAGATAACATATTTTGGAACAACATGAATTTTATTTTTCTCCATAGGAAGAAGATTATATCATACCTCCCGTTATAGCTTAGAATATTGCTCAATCTCTACCTCTGAAAATTCCAAAGAGGTGCGAGATATTTTTTGACCTCAAACTCTCTTGCAAGAGATACCTCATCCTGCGAAGGAGAAGAAGGGATTAACCTTATGCTAAAGGTTTCCTCAAAAGAAACTCTTATAGCATTTCTCAGGTCATCGAGGCTTAAATGAAGCAGTATCTCTTTTAATCCAATTATTTTATCCCCTATATCAGGGGATTCAAGCCTGAACACCTTGGCAATCTCATCTTTATCAATGATAAAGGGAATAGAACCTTGTTGAAGAAGACCATCAGTCCATCTCCTTTGAGCAGAGCCTATAACCTTCTTATTGTTTACCATAATCTCACCGTAGGATATAGATTGTAAACAGAGAGGGTTTCTCCGGTGAAGGGCATCAGAGGAGTGACGATTTTCTCTGATTAGTTTCAAATCTGGCGAAAGGCCGACTTTCGAGAGTGCAAGACCGAGTGCCCTGCTAATCTTTTTATAGCTGTCGAGTAATCCTTTTGAGAATATTCCATGTTCTGTCTGAACAGAAAAACTATAGGTGACCTCATGGCTGTGCAAGATTGCACGGCCTCCAGTAGGTCTTCTGACAATTGGGATACCTCTCTCTTGACAATAATCAACGTTAATACCCCTCATCCTCTGAAAGTATCCGATACTGACGGATGGGATATCCCATTCATAAAGCCTTAATGTTGGAGGTGAATTTGCTTTTTTGACTGTCGCAGCAATCGCCTCATCCAGGGCCATATTATAAGAAGCCCTGCAAGGACCCGTATCAATAACGCGCCATGTATCTATCATGAAAAACTATAAACATTATGACCCATTTTTATCAATCATGTATCGTTCTCTTGATTTTGACTGAGAAATTTTCTGCTTGGTAATTGTTATACTCTATTTTGCTTGTGCTGTCCAAACTTATTGACAAAACTTATTGGGACACTTGAAGCTTGTCCTTCGATATGCTATTTTTAAAGGGACCTGCAAAAAAGAATATGAAAAAGTCATTTTTCTTTGTTTTCATCAGCCTTCTGGCGTTCGTTTCTCTATGCGAAGCTTCCATTGATGAAGAACTCCAGAGGATCCAGAAGGCTTACAAGAATATCAAAGACATAAGGGGAAATTTTATACAGAAAAGTTACATAAAAGACCTGAAGCGCACTGACACATATAGAGGCCAACTCTTTATTAAGATTCCGAAGAAGTTAAAATGGGAGTATAAGGGAGAAGCACCTCAGGAAGTTTTTATCAATGATGATGAGATCATTATCTATCAGAAAAAGGAAAAGCAGGCATTCAGGGGAAACTTTGACTGGAAAACCTATGGCCAGGCACCAATTGCACTTTTGAGCGGATTTGGGAAAATTCAGGAAGAGTTCTCAGTTTCTAAAAAGAACGGCTTTCTCCTCTTGAAACCAAAAAGTCCCATGGGTGGAATTCTCTCTATAGAAATCGAACTTTCAGAAAGTGAATTTCCCATAAGTTCCTTCATAATAAAAGATTCCCATTCTAACAGGATCGAAATTATACTGAAGGATATAAAAATGAATACGGATCTAAAAGAGAAACTATTCGAGCCTTCCTTGCCAGAGGATGTAAAGATAGAGGATGTAAAGATATATGAGCATAATCTTGGGGATTGACACCTCTTGTGACGATACAGCAGCTGCTGTCGTCGAAAATGGCACGAAAGTCTTATCCAACATTGTTTCTAACCAGACGGAGATACACAAAAAGTACGGTGGTATTGTCCCCGAGCTCGCATCCCGTCGGCACATCGAAATGATATGGCCTGTTGTTGATGAGTCATTGAAATCTGCCGGTATTAAACTTGATGATCTTTCTGGAGTTGCTGTTTGCCATGGCCCAGGCCTTATAGGCTCTCTTCTTGTGGGTTGTTCTTTTACAAAGGCCCTGTGCTATTCAAAAGGGATCCCTCTCCTCGCCGTAAACCACCTCGAAGGCCACATATTCTCTTCATTCCTTGAGGAGTCAAGACCATCTTTCCCTTTCCTTGCCCTCATTGTTTCAGGAGGACATACATGCCTTTACAGGGTTGATGGTTTTGGTATATACAGGGAGCTTGGTAGAACGAGGGATGATGCAGCAGGAGAGGCATATGATAAGGTCTCTAAGCTCCTGGGGCTCGGATATCCCGGCGGTCCAATAATCGAGAAGCTTGCACAAGATGGAAACCCAAAGGCGATAGACTTCCCAAGGGCATATCTACCAGAATCCTTTGATTTCAGCTTCAGCGGACTAAAAACGGCAGTACTAAATTTCGTAAAGCGTAATGAGTTAAGCGTAATGGGTAAAGACATATCACACATCACGCATGACGCATTACTTAAGGATATTGCTGCCTCCTTCCAGGCTTCAATAATCGATGTCCTTGTGAGGAAAACTGAATTGGTAATTAAAAAAGAGTGCGTAAAACGAACTGTCCTCACAGGAGGAGTAGCTGCAAACCGAGAGCTAAGAAAAAGGATGGAAGAGATGGGAGATGAAAAGGAAGCAGAAATCTTTATACCTTCAATATCTCTTTGCACTGACAATGCAGCTATGATTGCATCAGCTGGATATCACCATCTTGAAACAGGAAATATCGTAGGATTCGATTTAAATCCAAAGGCCCACATGCCACTCTGAACAACCAGCTCAGGGTACAAAGGCACAGCCATTTATACAAAATTCAGGTTTAGTCAGTAGTCAGATCAGCTTCCACTTCTATGGCAATTTTGGTATCTTTGCCAACCATAACGCCACCACCATCTATAGGCACATTCTATGTCTTGCCATAGTCCTCACGATTATCAAATTAAGTAATTTTTCCCATAACAATTTACATACATCATAATGACAATATTTGTCAGGGTCTCTCAATAAACTCGGCAGTATCTCATTTTTCACGTTAAAAACC
>JBGQMP010000203.1:0-3631 GCA_041500685.1 Thermodesulfovibrionia bacterium
GATTTCAAGAAGGATATCGAGTATATTAGCTATAGCAAGTAATAAATTACCAAATATGAACATATAACCTCCTAATTTTTAATTCATGATGCGTAATGAGTGATCCGTGATGCGTTTTAAAATACAGTTTACACATTACGCTTTACACACTACGAGTTTCCTAATTCTTTTGCCCTTTCTGTTGCTGACGCGATAGCAGCGATAATAATTTCTTTTAACCCCTTTTCCTCAAAAACCTTAAGACCTGCTGCCGTAGTGCCCCCTGGTGATGTGACCATCTTTCTGAGCTTCGAAGGGCTCATACCAGTATCAAGCAGTCTTGCGGTTCCGAGCAGTGTCTGGATTGCAAGTGTGGTAGCATCATCCTTTCCAAGTCCCATCCTGGCAGCACCCTCTATCATGGCCTCGACAAAATAGGCAAAAAAGGCAGGCCCGCTTCCTGAAAGGGCTGTCACGGCATCCATATATTTCTCTGGAAGAACCAGTAATCTTCCAATAGACATAAAGATATCTTTTATCAGATCCATATCTTTGTCATGAATACATTCATGCATCGACATGACAGACATTCCCTCCTGGATGAGTGCAGGGGTGTTGGGCATTACTCTAACAATTTTTTTAGTCTTAAGTCTCGCTGAGAGAAAAGATAGCGTTATGCCTGCGGCAATTGATACTACTGTTTTGTCTTCTGAAACTATATCGGTTAGCTCATCAAGAACATAAGCCATGTCCTGAGGCTTGATGGCAAGTATTATGATATCGCAATTGCTGGCTACATCCCTGTTCCTGGGAGTAGTCTTTACGGAATGTGTCTTTTCAAGATATGCTCTTCTTTCATCCCTCGGTTCAGAGACCATGATATTCCTGGCGTGCTTAGCAGCTATGCCCTTAATAATTGCCTCTGCCATATTCCCACCACCAATAAAGCCTATCATGAATTCATCCCCTTTCTCCTTATGAACTATGGGTAAATATCCCTGTCCCTATTCTAACCATTGTTGACCCTTCTTCTATGGCAATCTCAAAATCATGAGTCATGCCCATAGAAAGTTCTGGTAGCGTGTGCCCTGACGTTTCTGCTTTATCCCTTAGCTCCCTTAACTCCCTGAAATAAGGTCTTGCCAGCTCAGGATTATCAAAAAAGGGAGGCATAGTCATCAAGCCCTCAAGCTTGAGATTTTTCATCTCTGCAATGACATCAAGTAATCTCTTGAGGTCTTCCTTTGGAACACCATGCTTTGTTTCTTCTTCTGAAAGTTTTACCTGCACCAGGACCCTCTGGACCTTTCCAATTCTTTCAGCTTGGTTGTTTAATTCAGTGGCAAGCCCTATTGAATCGAGAGAATAGATGAGATCAAAAAGCTGCACTGCCATTTTTGCCTTGTTTTTCTGGAGATGACCAACGAGATGCCACAAAATAGTCGGTAGTCCATAGTCGGTAGTCAATAGTCTTGAGAGTTCCTCAATCTTGACCTTTGCTTCCTGAACCCTGCTTTCTCCAAAGATCCTTAACCCCCAATCTATTGCCTCTTTTATCCTTTCTGTATCTACAGTTTTTGTAACAGCAATGAGCTTGACATCCTCCGGATTCCTTTCCACCTTCATGGCAGCATGAGACATTCTCCTGTATATCGTTTTTATTTTCTCAACAAGTGTTGTATTTGCCATCTCACTCTTAATATCCATTAGCATAGTTAATACATAGCATATGCAAGCAATAATATAGTATCAGGTCTTATGTATCTCATCAAGAAGGAGGTCCGTTAGAACAGGTGAGTGCCTCTTGATATTCAGCCCATAACGTGTCCTTCTTAATCCCTACATCAATAAAATCCCATGGAAGATTTTCGTTGAATTCTTTTTTCCTGAAGATATAAAAGTCCTCTCTAATTCCGGCAGCCTCTGCTGCCTTTCTCCAGTCTTGAGACTTCAATGTCACTTCGAGTACTTTTGATACCCTTCTGTCTCCCTGGGAAAAGAATCCCTGCATATAGGCGTACTTAGGAACATCATGGAATACCTTGATACCTTTTATTGAAAGGAGGCCTTTTTTGATCATCTTCAATCTTTCCTTTACCTCTGAAGGGTTCTCCATCGAATGCCACTGAAAAGGCGTGAAGGGTTTCGGAACAAAGGTGCTGATGCTTAAAGTAATATTTCCTTTCGGTGATCTTTCTCTTATCTTTTTGACAAGATTCACTATTCCGACGATATCCTCCCTCGTTTCTGTTGGTAATCCAACCATAAAATAGAGCCTGAGAGTCTCGATACCCTCAGCGAAAATGAGCTCTGATGTCTGAAGGATGTCTTCTTCCGTAACCTTTTTATTGATGACTCTCCGCAGTCGTTCAGTCCCTGCCTCGGGTGCAACAGAGACACTCTTATGGCCTTTCAATAAACCTACCAGTTCAGCACTCTTTGCGCTTGCCCTGAGAGATGTAATCGAGAAATCGACTTCCGGGATTTTCAGAACTTCTTTTATATCAGGATAATCCGAAAGGGAAGGTCCTATGATGCCAATTCTCCTCGTTTTCGTAATGGCCAATTGAATCTCGTTCTCCAGTGCTTGAAGTGCTTTCTTCCGAAACGGATTATATATATGACCAGCCACACAGAACCTGCATGACCAGGGACATCCCCTCATTGCCTCTATGAGATGCATATCAGAGAATTCTGTTTCAGGCGTAAGAATAGATGACTTGATACCTGATGTTGTTATATCTTTCAGATAGCGTCGTTTTATGATTTCAGGGGCACCTTCAGATGTAGACCGACCCGATATCTTTTCCTCGCTGTCATAAGAAATACTGTAAAATCGAGGCACATAGAGACCTTCTATGGTTAAGGACTTTTTTAGGATTTCAGATCTACCTGAAGAAGATTTATAAATGTTAAGAAATTCAGGCAGCATCTCCTCTGCCTCTCCTATAAAACAAATATCAAAAAAGTCTGCAACGGGTTCCGGATTGAAAAAGGTGACACCACCCATAATGACTAATGGGTGATGGGCATTCCTCTCCGAGCTTCTGAAAGGGATCCTGGATAACTTTAATATCTTTAAGATATTCGGGTAATCGTTTTCAAAAGATACAGAGAAGGCAACGATATCAAAGCGACTGAGGGTCCTCTTTGATTCCAGCGAGAAAAGTTCTGTATCTGTCCTGAGATATTCTTCCATATCTTCATCCTCAGGGAGGAAAGCCCTTTCGCATAGAACATCATTCATCCTGTTCAGCAGGCCATAAATTCCCTGGAAGCCAAGGTTTGACATCCCGACGTGGTATGCATTCGGGTAAACAAGGGCAATATTTACCTTGCCACCGGGGTCTTTATAAACAGTCCCCTTTTCTTTGGATAGAAGATAGTCTATTTTTTCTTTGAGTTTTCTACTCATCTTAAAGATATCAATACATGATAACACAGCCTAAACTATCATGAACCCTTGGCTCACAAAGGGGCATGAAAATACTCCACCCTTCCCTCTATCCCCTCCCATCAAGGGAGGGGCGGTAACCCCTCCTCACTCCTCCCCTTATCTAAGGGGAGGATGGGTAGGGTTAATTCCTCCCTCTCCCCTTGTGGGAGATGGTTAGGGTGAGGGGTATTTTAGGTACAAACACTATATCCGTCA
>JBGQMP010000204.1:0-3612 GCA_041500685.1 Thermodesulfovibrionia bacterium
ACAAAAGGTGTGGAAAAGTCTAGAATTATTTTCTCATTTAAAATCAATATGTTACATCATTGCACTGGAATGTTTATATCGGTATTGCTACTAAGCATATCTTATGCCGAACAGTATTGCATATCACCTATTTTATGAATTTTTTTAGGCTTTCATCCATTCTCTGTAATCGGAATAATCTGGAACGATGCGCTCATATTCTCCAGTCATCAATGGCGATGAGATCATGAAGTCAGCAGAAGAGCGGTTGCAGGCTACAGGGATGTTCCAGACAACAGCGATCCGCAGGAGGGCTTTTACATCTGTGTCATGGGGGAGCGGTTCAAGGGGGTCCGAGAAAAAGATAATGAAATCGATATCACCCTCTGCAATCTTTGATCCGATCTGCTGGTCACCGCCTAAGGGCCCGCTCTGGAGTTTGATAATTTCAATACCAAGTTCCTGCTCCAGAAGTTTACCTGTTGTCCCTGTGGCATATAGTTGGTGTTGAGCAAGAAGGTCTTTATTAAACCGTGCCCATTCCAGCAGGTCATTCTTTTTATTGTCATGCGCTACAAGGGCAATCTTCTTTTTCTGCCCCATCGCTAACTTTTTGTATCTCATACAGTTTTTACCTCTCTTCTCAGATTGTATTTATCTAAACTTAATATTATACCAGATTCTGTTTCTCCTTTTTCTGGTGTTATCGAAAGAGAAGCATTTCCAAATCCGCGATTGAATAGAAAAGAGTTTTCTTATATTCTGTTGAAAGAACAAATAATTTGTAATCTCCCCCTTCCCCTCTTTAAAAAAGAGGGGTATTTATTCTTTGGCAATGACAAGAACTTGCATTTATTCCCCCTTTTCTGAAGGTCGGTACGACTCGCAACCGAGGGGATAGAGGGGGATTACGAAATATCATTGAGATAAATAAATTAATGTTAAAATTGTCGTGGAATTGGAAGATGGGTTCAACAAAAAAGAATATCCTCTTAACAGGATTCCCGGGAGTCGGTAAGACGACATCCATCAAGAAACTCTCTGAAGAATTATCGAGCATAAAGCCTGTTGGTTTTTACACAGAAGAGATACGGGAAGGAGGCATGAGAAAGGGGTTTGATTTGATAAACATCGACGGAAGAAGAGGGCTCCTTTCCCACATAGAAATAACAAGCCCTTACAGAGTTGGTAGATACAGAGTTGATGTTAAGGGCTTTGAGGATTTTCTTGACTCAATCGCATTTTTTGCCGCTGCAACCAGACTTATTATTATTGATGAGATAGGAAAGATGGAATGCCTTTCACCTAAATTCAGAAGATTGATAAAAGAGATCCTTGAATCCGAGAAAATGCTTATTGCAACTGTTGCTTTTAAAGGTAGTGGTCTTATCGAAGAAATAAAGAAAAGAGATGATGTGAGGCTCTTTGAGGTGACACAAAAAAACAGGAACTCTCTCCTGACAGAAATTTTGAAGGAAGTAAAGGCTATATAATTCATCATGATTGAGATTGACGGGAGCTTTGGTGAAGGAGGGGGACAGGTTCTCAGAACATCTCTGAGTCTTTCGTGCCTCTTTAATAAACCATTTCACATATTCAATATCAGAAAAGGGCGCAAAAGACCAGGCCTCATGCCCCAGCATCTCATGGGAATAAGATCGCTGAAGCTCATATCTGATGCAAGAGTCGAAGGTGATTCTGAGGGTTCAACAGAGCTTTTGTTCGAACCCAATGAAGTGAAAGATGGGGATTATTTATTTGATATTGGCACTGCTGGCTCGACTTCCCTTCTCCTTCAGGCGATCCTTCCACCTCTTATTTTTGCAAAGAATATATCTTCTCTATCCCTGAAAGGAGGGACCCATGTTCCCTTCAGCCCTCCTTTTCATTATATCAGCCAGGTATTTATCCCTATCCTGCTTAAGCTCGGGATAGAAATAAAAGTGAAAATAGAAAGCTATGGCTTTTATCCAAAAGGAGGCGGCAAGGTAATTATAGAAATTAAGCCAGCAGATGGAGTTAAGGGTATAAAATTATTAGAGAGGGGAAAGATTAAAGGAGTTCATGGTCTGTCAGGAGTTGGGAATCTTCCTATTAGTATTGCCGAACGCCAGAGAGATGCAGCCCTTAAAATCCTTGCATCCCAGGGGGTACACGCTGAGATAGAGACTCTTTCGGCTCCAACACCAGGCCAGGGCACATTCATATTCTTAGAGGCAGTAACAGATAACTGCCTTGCCGGTTTTTCTTCCCTCGGTGAACGAGGTAAGAAGGCTGAGTTAGTTGGTGAAGAAGCAGCTAACAATTTCCTGAATTATTATTCCACATCAGCCTGCCTTGACCATCACCTATCTGATCAGATAATTCTTTACCTCGCCATTGCTCAAGGTGAATCCTCATTTACAACATCAGAAATATCAGGCCATCTCCTTACGAATCTATGGGTCTTGGAGAAATTTTTAGATATCCATTATAGAGTCGAAGGTGAGATGGGCAAACCAGGCAGGGTTACTATTAAAGGTAGGTGAACTTTTACTGACCAATTCTATTGGGGATTTTCTTCACTTTCACTCTCATGAAGATGAGCGATCTCTTTCCATTTTTCTCTGAACCATCTCATGATATCGTCATACGACGGAGGTGTTATTAAAAACACTTCTATATCTGCAGGAAACTGGAGTTTTGCCCTATCTTCATCTTTCATGATGAGCAGACCTGCTTCAGCTTCAGTAAGGTTACTATCTATTACGCTCAGGATATGCTGGAGACGTTTATTGGAGAATTCTGTATAAAACGCGAGGACTTTTGTGAAAACCTCTTGTGTGCTTACAACCTTAAGACAATTGCCCCAGTCTACATACGGTCCAAATATTTCTTTATCTTCAAGGGGTAAAAGCGTACTACCTTCCTCTAACTTCTTTTTAACGATCTGTTGAACTCTCTCATTAAACCTCGTGAGTATGTTGAGCATTTCTTCTTCCTGGAGATAGATCATTTCACAGAATATCTTTTTTATCTTTCCGGCGACCTCAATCTTTTCTATCTGTTGAGCCACCTCATCCCAGTATTTAGTGAAGAGTTCCTTATAGTCATCAGGTGCATCAAAGAGAGGGTAAATATTCGGTACACAATAAAGCTTCCTTTTCCCGGCGAAGCTTTCTGCACTCGGTCTGTCTATCTGTCCTAACTCAACCATGGAAACTCACTCCTTTTAATTATGTATTTTCTTATGCAAGGATATCATAAAAATACTGCGATTTGTTACCCTGAACTTGTTTCAGGGTTTCTTGTTTAGAGATTCTGAAATAAATTCAGAATGACATTATAAACACTGTCAATAGTCATTGCGCAACCTATTTACTCTGCCTTTCTCAAACTTTTTGCAATAAAAAGTATTATTCCTGAAGTTGTTAAGGCTATTAATAGTAATGCAACGGATGCAAAGAGATTATTAAAGAGATCGGGGTTTATTAATAATACTGCTCCCAGCCCGAGCATCATCAAACCTGATATGAGTTTCAATATCTGTCCTTGCCACTCTGTTAATTGTTTAGACCCGAGGGTTATCGCAAAGATTAAAACCACAACTCCTAAGGGTATCACATATATCACATTATAAAATATGAGATAAAA
>JBGQMP010000205.1:0-3577 GCA_041500685.1 Thermodesulfovibrionia bacterium
GAATGTCCTTATAGACCCAATTGACGGAAGCAAAAATGCAATCTCGGGAATCCCCTTTTATTGCACATCCATTGCAGTCGTAGACGGAAATGTGTTGGGAGATATCGAGCTCGCTTATGTTGTGAATCTCATCAGTGGTGATGAGTTCTGGGCAGAGAAAAGTAAAGGGGCATTCTTCAATGGCAAGAGAATATGTACACAAAAGGATGATGTATTTTATCTTATCGCATACGAGGCACAGTCCCCTTGTAAGGATATACCAAGGATAATGCCGCTTCTTTCAAAATCGAGAAAGACCCGATGTCTTGGTGCTACAGCTCTTGATCTCGCATACCTTGCCCTTGGTGCAATCAGTATATTTGTCACTCCATCTCTTTCAAGGAGCTTTGACTTTGCAGGCGGTTGGCTGCTTGTAAGGGAGGCTGGAGGTATTTTCACGGATATGAAAGGTAATAGCATAGAGAACCTCGAAGTCAGCCTGAAGAAAAATTCCTCGCTCCTTGCTTCAGGAAATAAAAAACTTCACGAGAAGGCACTGAGACTCCTGAACAAAACTTCAAGATAATCGCATTTAACAGGAAACCTTCCCCCCACACATTCTCGAGTCTTATCATCCTCCGAGTTATTCAGAATCTCGTATTTTCAGCATGTCATATCATCGAGAGATCCTGAAACGAGTTCAGGATGACAATTGTGGGACAGCCTGCAAGACCTCAGAGTATCTACAATGTGAAAACAATGTTTTTTTGTCATTCCTTCGAAAGCAGGAATCCAGATACTGCTTCTATGATGACAAAAAACTGAATAACTGGATTCCGCATCAAGTGCGGAATGACGGAAATAGGGAATAACGAGTTAAGTTGGCTGGATAGGGTTATCACCATGAAGAGATTGAGAGTCCCCCTCTTGCACAGGCGCTTGCGGTGCAGGAGTTTCAACAACTGACTCACTAAGTATTTCCGTGGAGTAGTAATAGGTAAAAAGGGTAGCAATAATTGCAAGGCCAATATATGTCTGGAAGGTATAAGAGATGAGCTTATACGGCAATGAAAGGATCGTCCCAATCACGGGAATCAAGTCAAAGGGATAGCCGAGGAGAATCAGGAAAAAACTTACAAGGATATATCCCCCTAAAAGTATGAAGTAAAGCCAGAATGCATGTGGATGCTTCCATACATAATTTGAAGCCTCTTTGAGAGATTTCACAGGTCCTATACCTTTTATGGAAAGTGCAGCAATTCCGTACATGGTTATCGAAAGGATTACAAGAAGAAAGGCAAGGGCAATAATTATCAAGGTCAGAGAAAAAAAGAGACCGAGGAAAAGGGCGAGCGTTGAATCCTGGCTTTTAACAAAAGATACTAATGCCATTATGCCGCCCCCTAAGATCCCGAGGACAAAGGCAATAGCAATCAGGATAATGCCTACTAAAGATGTAAAGCCAAACATAGGGAGGAAAAGCCTTTTTGCCTCAGAAAAGAATGTATGCATTCTGAATTTCATGGTTTTGTCTCCCAGAGCCTTTCCGATAACTCCCACGGAACCACCAAATACATAGATACTAAATGTGGCAGCTAAAAGGATGTACATCAGAAAAGCCCCTATAACTACAAGGACAAGCCCGAAATACTTAGATATGATTTCAGATGGCTCCTTGAGCAGTTGGAAGATATCTCTTATGTCTGCAATTCCTGTAAGGTCAATGCTGAATAAGACGAAGGCTATCGCAAGGGGTATTCCGACTAAGACAAAAAACCCTATACCGCTCAGAACCACCATACCGAGTTGAACAAGCAAAAGCTGCCAGATTCTGTGAACTACCTTGAATCCTTCTTTTATTACCTCAAGATATCCCATCTTATGAATTCCGTTATTTTAAGACAAATGATTAATATTAGCAAAGAGCGAAGTGCTACGAGTATTATGCTTAGGGCAAAGAGTAAAAGAAATCCATACCCTAAGCTCTTTGCTCTAAGCTTTTTGCCCTATTTGCTGGGATCAGGTTGATAAAAATATATAAAGCAGTTATATTATCTGGAATTTTTGGAGGTGCCAGATGCTTTATGATATTGCATATGCAATGGGTCCTTCCCCTCAGGGAGGAGGCCAGGGTTTAGGAGCATTAGGGAGTCTTATCCCTCTTGTCATCATATTCGTCATCTTTTATTTCCTGCTCATAAAGCCGCAGCAGAAAAGAGCAAAGGAACACAAAAAGATGATGGAAAATCTCAAGAAGGGAGATAAAGTTATTACCTCAGGCGGTCTTTATGGTGTCGTTGAGGCTGTTGGTAACAACACCGTTACAGTCAAAGTCGCTGAAAATGTAAAGGTAAAGCTTGGTAAATCTTACATCACAGCGATCAGGCCCCCTTCAGAGGAAGACTGAGCCGGGAGTGGAGGTCTTGTGAAGCAAAATATTCTCTGGAAGTCAATCCTCATTAGCCTTACAATTCTTCTTGCAGTCATATTTTTCCTTCCTAATACCCCTGTCTTCCAGTATATGCCTGAATGGTGGACGAAAAATATGCCATCCAAAGGAATTGTACTCGGACTCGATCTCCGGGGAGGGCTTCACCTCGTATATGAGGTTGAAGGAGATAAGGCTGTTGAAATAACGACAGAGAGGTATGCCTCAACATTAAAGGAAATACTTGCAAAGAAAAAACTAACGGCTGATGTTACTAAGAGCGGGGCTACTATTATAGTGAGTGCGTCAACCCCTGAGATAAGAAAGGTAGTTGAAGAAAACTATCCAACACTTACACCTGTTGAGACAGTCGGTAAACTTATCTATAAACTCTCTGATCGAGAAGAAAAAAGGATAAAGGACAATGCTGCTGACCAGGCCCTCGAGACAATTCGTAACAGGATAGACCAGTTTGGTGTTGCAGAGCCGACGATACTCAGGCAGGGTGAAAACGAGATTGTTGTACAACTCCCTGGAGTCAAAGATCCAAAGCGTGCTGTTGACATGATAGGCAGGACCGCACAGCTCGAGTTCAAGCTCTTGGATGATAAAGCCAAAGTAGCAGCGGAACTCCCTCAATCAATTTTACCCAGTGAGGAAGCGAATATTCTCAAGCAGTTTGCTGAAAGGATACCTGAAGGTGATGAGATACTCTTTGAGAAAAAGGTTAACAGGGAAACGGGTGTTATCAGAAAGGTACCCCTCCTTCTCAAGAAACAGGCGGCCCTTACAGGCGACCTCTTGAGTGAAGCAAGAGTGAATATTGACACGAGGTTTAATGAACCCTATGTCTCAATCTCCTTTAATGCCGCGGGTGCAAAAATCTTTGAAGAGGTTACAGGGGCAAACGTAAAGCAGAGGCTCGCGATTATCCTCGACAATACTGTTTATTCGGCTCCTGTCATACAGGAAAAGATCTCAGGGGGAAATGCTCAGATAACGGGAAGCTTTTCAACGGAAGAAGCAAAGGATCTGAGTATTGTATTAAGATCAGGTGCACTGCCTGCTCCCTTGAAATTGCTCCAGAATGTTACGGTAGGTCCGTCTCTCGGCAGAGACTCAATAGAGGCGGGAACATTGGCAGGTATTATAGGAACCATTGCGGTTGTA
>JBGQMP010000206.1:0-3577 GCA_041500685.1 Thermodesulfovibrionia bacterium
ACTATTTATGATATGTGTAAAGCAGTAGACAAAGAGATGGTTATATCCGATATCATGCTTATGGAGAAAAAGGGTGGGAGGAGTGGTCATTTCAAAAGGGGTTAGGCCTCTGTCTGTTTCAGTCCCTTCTGCGCCTTAATATTCGTTGGGTCTACTTTGAGGGCTCTTTCAAACTGACTATAGGCTCTTTTTTTCATGCCTGCCTTGAGATAAATATGACCAAGGTTAGCATAGTGATCTGCATTGAGGGGTTCGAGCTTTATTGCCTGCAGCAAGGTTTCTTCAGCATCTTTGAGCTTTTTTTCCATCCTGCTATAGGCAAGCGAAAGGTGGCTCCAGTACCTGGCATTCTCCTCGTTTAGCTTTATTGCCCATTTAAAGGCGTCGGCAGCACCCCAGAAGTTTCCCTTCTTAAACTCTTCAACCCCACGTCTGAACTGCTCTTCTGCATCCTTTGGAGTTAAATCCTCTTCTCTTGGGATCCTTCCTAATGAATTGAAGTATTCTTTTCTCGCATCATCGTTTTTGAGTAACGTATATGCCTGTGATATTGCGTCAAAGATTGCCGGAAGCTTATCTTTTATTTCAGGATTATTAGAAACAAAGTACCTGTCAGGATGAAATTCTTTTGCGAGCCTGTAATAGTTTTTCTTTATCGTTTCTGCATCTGAGTGTTCATCAACTTCAAGGAGTTCGTTTGCAGTGAGCTTGTCGAGATTTGAGTACATCTCGTCTACCTTCTTTACAAAAGCCTCTTCCTCCTCTGGCAAGTGTTTCAGTATGTCTTCTACCGTTACTGCCTCATCCTGTTTTTCTATTACCTTTTCTTTTTCCTCAATGGTGCTTGTGGACCACAATGCATAAAGGGTCCGCAGTGCCTCAAAAGAGCCAACAGATGAACTGTCAATGAGTTCTTTGATTGTCTTTTTCCCATCAATCATGGAAAGCAACTTTTGGTCTTGAAAACTGAATTCGATATCCTGGAAAAGACTCGCAGGGTCGGTGCTCAGCTGAAGGATAGAATTCATATCAGGCAGCTCATTCTTCATCTTGATCAGGTTACTTATTCTCTTTACCCCTTCATATATAAGATTGCCCATACTCAGCTTCAGGGTTATTACTTCATGTGCAGGTAGTTCCCCTTCTATAAACTCGTATTCAGCATCTTCGAGGGGGAAGAGACTATAGATTATCTCTCTTACCTGGTATTTCACACCCCAGAAGAGGTCTTTTGGCGAAAGGTAACCAAGTTCAACAAGTATCGCACCTTGCCTCTTATTCTTTGTCTTTAAGAGTTTTACGGACTCATCATACTGCTCAATGGTAATCTTTCCCGCTTTGATGAGCATCTCGCCTAATCTGTCATCTTCATATGTTGATGCGGCAAAGATAGCATCTCCTGTATCGAGGTACACCCTCTTTGTAAAGGCAGGGATTTTTACCATGAGAGTACCCGTTTTCCTGTTCCTGTTTAAATAGATGAGGATCTTAGAGAGGTTAAAGTCCCTGATGTTACCTTTAAGTGGTATCTCTATCATTTGTATCTTTTCACATCAAATCTATAGAGTTCTGTCTCCTCCTCAGGGAGGATACAGGCCTTTATCCTTGTAATCCTGATCTGTTCATCGACAGTATCAACTCCATCGATGTCAGGCAGGAGAAGTCCTTTCCTGTTTCCACAGACAAGGATTATCCCATACTTTTTAGGGTCAAGTTCTTTGAGATCTTTTACCTTTTCGGGAGGTGAAAGAATATCAACGCAATATTCAAGGCCTTCGAGCTCATCTTCCTGGACGGGGTGAAACCTGGGGTCTCCTGTTGCCGCGGATATGGCATTCTTTATGATCTCAATCGCCACACACCCATAGCAGGGATTAAATGTTCCTATACATCCCCTCAGTTGACCATTTTTCTTGATACAGACAAAAACACCTGCCTTCTCATTCATCTCAGGCAAAGGGGTTTCAGGCGGTTCAATAATCCTGCCTTCCCTGATAAATGCCTCTATACTCTTTTTTGCAAGCTCCACAAGGGGATGCATTATTTTCCTCTTATGAGCATATAGTCAGCTATTGTGCATAGCGACTTTTTTATGGGTGAATCAGTAAAGATTGCGAGTTCAGACTTAGCATCGGATATGAGATGGCGAGCCTTTTTTAAAGAGAGCTCGATTACATTATGCTTTCTGAAAAGCTCCAGGATTCTCTTAATGTCCTCCTTTTTGAAACCGTTCCTAATCAGACTCTTTACTTCTTCTACCTCGGTGTTCGAAGAAGTCTTCAAAAGGTAAATGAGTGGAAGTGTTATCTTACCCTCTTTGAGGTCTTTGCCAAGGCGCTTGCCGAGTTTTCCCTCATCTGCCATATAATCAAGGATGTCATCTGCCACCTGAAATGCAGTCCCCGTCTTCATTCCGAAACTTGAAAGGGCACTCTCCTTATCTTCTGGCAGAGACCCCAGGATAGCGCCTATTCTGCAAGCAGCAGAGATTAATGCTCCAGTCTTTGCAGAGATTATATTGAAATATTCTTCTTCTGTTATATCTGGATCTCCAGTCTTTGTGAGCTGCGAGATTTCGCCTTCTGCCATTCTTGTTGTTGCCTCAGAGAGGGCCTCCATGATCTTTTGATTCTTATGCAAAACAGCGAGCCGCAGGGCATTAGAGTAAAGAAAATCACCGACGAGTATTACAACTTGGTTACCCCATATAGAGTGGGCTGGCAATTTACCCCTTCTTACCTCAGCAGCATCAACAACATCATCATGGAGCAGGGAAGCAGTATGTATCGATTCAATAATCCCTGCAAGGGTTAGATGTGCATCTCCTTTGTAACCGGCTATCTCTGCGCTCAGGATGAGTAACAGAGGTCTGATTCTTTTACCTCCACTCTCTATAAGGTGTTTTCCGATGAGAGGTATTGGAGGGACATTACTTTTAAAAAGGTCTTTGAGCCTGTTTTCTATAGTCCGCAGTTCTGGTTCATATAGTCCAAAAATATCTTGGAGATCCATTTTTTGATGATAGGATAGCACTTGTTTTAAAGTCAAGGTAATAAGTTTTGCTTCTGGCTGAAGACTGAGAAGCCAGGAGGAAACTCTGCGGGGATTTGAAAGAGCAGTTGAAGAAACCTTATTTTTTGATATATTCTACAGAAAGACATTCCTGAAGTGAGAAAGGTCACAGAAATGCCATGCATGAAATATTAATAAAATATCTTGCGTCTAATCCAATCCTTGGTAAATGTCATCTATCCGATAAGGAGATCAATGAACTCGCTGGCTACATCAGAAAATTTTCCCTTTCAGCACAAGTATCAACACAAGTGCAAGAGGTAATCAGGATGGTAGAGGAGGTGATCGGGATCGATCCAACCCTCGATTGGAAAGAGATATTGGAAACGGTCGCAAAGAAGGTTGTTGAATTTCTCCATGCAGAGGCAGCTACTATCCGTATTTTTGATCCCGAGACAGACAAACTCGTTTCTTTCGGCTCGTATCAATATTCAGAAACAGCCAGATTGAAAGACATTCCTGTTGAGAAATCAGTAGCTGGGAAGGTCATAAAGAGCGGTAAAAG
>JBGQMP010000207.1:0-3569 GCA_041500685.1 Thermodesulfovibrionia bacterium
AGGGGGATATATCTCAACCCGAAATATACATTTGAGACTTTTGTCGTAGGGCCGAGTAACCAGTTTGTCCAGGCAGCAGCAAAGTCTGTTTCAGAGGCACCTGGCAGAACATACAATCCCCTCTTTATTTACGGAGGTGTAGGTCTTGGCAAAACACATCTCATCAATGCGGTAGGCAATGCTGTTATTGACAGAAATCCAAACCTTATCGTCCTTTATGTATCTTCTGAGCAGTTTACCAATGAGGTAGTATCTGCATTAAGACATGATAAGATGGGGGAATTTAAAGATAAATACAGAAATTTGGATATCCTTCTTTTGGATGATATACAGTTCATAGCGAACAAGACAGCAACACAGGAAGAATTCTTTCACACCTTCAATACCCTGTATGAAAAGCAAAGACAGATAGTAGTCTCAAGTGATAGGCCACCGAAAGAGATAACAGCTGTTACAGACAGGCTCAGATCGAGATTCACGATGGGACTCATTGCTGATATACAACCGCCTGAGATCGAGACCAAAATTGCCATCCTACTCAAAAAGGCAGAGATGGAGAGAATAAATATCCCTGAGGATACTGCTTATTATCTTGCATCAAAAGTTAAAACGAATATCAGGGAGTTAGAGGGGTGTCTTATCCGCCTCGGGGCCCAGGCTTCATTAACAGGGAGGCCTATCGACAAAGAGATGGCGAAAAACATCCTGAGAGACCTGATTGAGGAAGATGAAAAACCGATAATCGTGGATTACATACAGAAGGTAGTTTGCGAATACTTCGGACTCAAATTGACTGATATAAAGGCAAAGAAGAGAACAAAGGAAGTTGCTTTGCCAAGACAGATAGCGATGTATATAACTAGGCAACTTACTGATATGTCTCTGAGCGATATTGGAAAAAGTTTCGGTGGGAAAGACCACGCAACTGTTATTTACGCATATAAGCAGATTGAAGAGAAGAGGGCAAAGGATGAGGCATTTAACAGGATGATAGAAAGCCTGATTCGCAAGATAAAACCGTGAGGAGGGATTATGAGACTCAATGTGTCAAAGGATGAGATGCAGGAGAAGCTATCAAATATTCAGAATATCGTAGAGAAGAAGAACACGATGCCCATTTTAAGTCATTTTCTTCTCGATGCAGGTAAGAAGGGATCATATATCGTTGCTACAGATCTCGAGACAGCGCTCAAGGAGCCGGTGGAAATAAGGGTTGAGGAAGAGGGGAAGCTCTGTATCCCTGCGAGAAAACTTTTCGAGATCGTTCGGGAGATGGACGGAGATTTATTATTCGAATCAGTGGATGAGTCCACGTCGGGCGGGGGATGGCTTAAAGTCAAAGCCGGAACAAGCGAATTTAAGCTCGCATGTCTTTCGGCAAATGATTTCCCGGCATGGCCTGCAATGGAGGATGTAGAGGAGATAACCATTGATGCCACGGTATTGATGGAGATGATAGAAAGGACGATCTATTCTGCAGGAGAGAGCGATACCAGATACACCCTGAACGGTCTTCTCTTTCATACACAACCAAAGGATAAAGCACTCACTATTGTGGGTACAGACGGGCACAGACTTGCTATCATCATGAAACAGATGGAGGGGGAAGGAAAAGACGAAAAGAAGATAATAGTTCCCAGGAAGGCGGTTTCTGAACTGAGGAGATTTTTAAACACAGAAACAGAGAAGACGAAGATCTTGATAGGGAAAAACCATCTGCTTTTCAGTGTGGGCGGAGAAGTGCAGTTTCTAACAAGACTCATAGAAGGTACGTATCCGAATTATGAGCAAGTTATCCCTCAAGCGAATGAAAGAAAGGTGTCTATTAGTAGGGAGGCCTTTGCAAAGGCACTCCGCAGGGTTTCAGTGATGTCCAAGGAGAGGGCCAATGCCGTGAGGTTTGACTTCGGAGAATCCGCCTCAGGCGGAAACCTCGTCATCTCGTCATCAAACCCAGACCTTGGCGAGGCAAGGGAGGAAGTCGCCGTCGATTACAAAGGTGATAAACTCTCTCTTGGGTTTAATGCGAGATATCTGATAGAGGCCATGGGAGCAATGATGGCAGAGAGAATTGTCCTTGAGCTTCAGGACCCGTTGAGTCCCGTCCTTGTTAAAGAGGAGGGTAGGGAAGATTATCGGTGTGTGGTTATGCCAATGAGGATATAACGAGAGGGAAGATGAAAGAAAAAGAAAACGAGAACGAGAACGAGTCATATACTGCTGAGGATATAAAGATACTGAAAGGCCTGAGTGCTGTCAAGAAAAGGCCTGCAATGTTCATAGGCTCCACAGGGCCAGAAGGACTGCACCATCTTGTGTATGAAGTAGTCGATAACAGCGTTGATGAGGCACTTGCAGGCTACTGTAAGAACATAGAGGTGATAATTCACCTCGATGGAAGTTGTACGGTAATAGATGATGGAAGGGGGATACCGACAGAACCCCATCCAGGCGACCCTGAAAGACGTTCTGCAACAGAGGTAGCCCTTACAGAATTACATGCAGGGGGGAAGTTTGAATCAAAGGCATACAGGATATCAGGCGGTTTGCACGGAGTTGGCGTATCCGTGGTGAATGCACTTTCAGAATGGCTTGACGTAGAGATAAGGCAGAATGGAGGTGTGTATCAACAGCATTATGAAAAGGGCGAACCGAAAGGTCCTCTGAGTATCGTTGGTAAGACAAAGGGGAGGGGCACAAAGGTTACCTTCAAGCCTGACCCTGAGATATTCGAAATTTTAGATTTCAATTATGATCTCTTGGCTCAGAGGCTGAGGGAGCTGGCATTCCTGAACAAAGGGCTCAAGATAACCCTCTCAGATGAAAGGACAGAAAAAAAGAATGTATTCCTTTATAGTGGTGGAATCTTATCCTTCGTGGAGCATCTCAATAAAAACAAGACCCCTCTTCACCACAAACCCGTTTATGTGTCTGGTGAAAAGGAAGATATTATCGTTGAGATAGCTCTCCAGTACAATGACGGCTATGCTGAAACCTTGTACACCTTTGCCAACAATATCAATACCAAAGAAGGGGGGACTCATCTCATTGGCTTCAAATCAGCCCTTACGAGAACAGTAAACAGCTATGCGGCCTCCTCGGGACTCCTGAAAAATGGGAAAGAGGCACTTTCAGGCGATGACGTCAGAGAGGGGTTGACAGCCGTTATCAATGTCAAGCTTCTCCACCCCCAGTTTGAAGGTCAAACAAAGATGAAGCTCGGGAACAGTGAGGTCAAAGGGATCGTAGAATCTATCGTGAATGATGGACTCGGTACCTATTTCGAAGAAAACCCATCAATAGTAAGAAAGATTGTTGAAAAGGCTCTCCAGGCAGCAAGGGCAAGGGAAGCTGCACGAAAGGCAAGGGAATTGACGAGGAGGAAAGGTATCCTCGAAGATACAGGGTTGCCTGGAAAACTTGCAGACTGTTCAGAGAAAGACCCAGCCTTGAGTGAGTTGTTTATTGTAGAAGGAGATTCTGCAGGGGGTTCTGCAAAGCAAGGCAGAGACAGGAGAACTCAGGCTATACTTCCTCTGAGGGGTAAGATACTCAATGTTGAGAAGGCA
>JBGQMP010000208.1:0-3567 GCA_041500685.1 Thermodesulfovibrionia bacterium
ATCTTGGTCTGAAGAAAAGAAACTATCCCTGTTGTCAGCACTGAGATTGCAACAATTATAATGATTAGTTTTTTACGCTTTTTCAGTACATTGAAATAATCAAGCAGATTTATTTCGTCATCTATATCTGAAAGGTTTTCCATACCTATAAAGTACCTCTCGTGAGTGCGCGCTTAAAAATATAAAAAAATTATTGCTGGCAGATACTTGCCAAATTATTCATAAATTCAAAGATATTGTCAAGCTGGCTTGTTTACAAGAGCCATCTTCTGAGCAGATTTTTCGCCCCTTCTTTATCCAGGGGCTGATTGCCTGAACCGCATTGGGGATCCTGTACACAGGAAGGGCAACCTTCTTCGCAGGGGCATTCATCAATGATCCTCAGGGTTGCCATGAGCCAATCCCCGATAACTTCAATGACCCTCTTTGTGAGCCCTATCCCGCCTTCATATCCATCATAAATAAATATTGCTGGTTGTTTGAACTTAGGATAAAGGGTATAACTCAATCCTCCAATGTCACCCCTGTCACAGAGAGCAAAGAGAGGTATACATGCTATTAAGGTATGCTCAACAGCGTGAAGAGTTCCAGCAAGATCAAAACCTTCTGATTCGATAAAGGATCCTGTTGCCTTATCTATGGTAATCCAGAGTCCTTCTGTCTCGAATATATAATCAGGCATATCAAGGTTGTGTCTCGAAATTCTGACCCTGTCAAATATCCTCTTTTTCTCATAGCCTATTATCTTCTGCGTCGTTTTAAGTGTTCCCCAGTGGACTGAAAGGCCATTGTAATCACGCATCTCCTTTTCTTTTATCACTTCCGTCTCTTCTTTGCTCAATGCCTGGGTATAATAATTTACATCAACCTCGTGGCATATCACCTTTTTCCTTTCTAAATCAAGCTCTGAAATATGATATTGTCTTCCCCTGTGGAGATAGATAGCACCCGGAAAGGCATCTCTGAAGACTCTCATACCACTCAGCTCCCCGATGATTTTTCCTGATTCATCTACAATATCAAAAGGCTCACCAATTGCCCTGATACCAACTTCCCTGTGAGGCGTCCTCCTCGTCGAAAACCATATATCTCCTTTTCTACCAGGATTTAAAATCCCTTCAGTAACAAGTTCATCGATTAAGGGCATAAGCTTCTTTACATCATAGATAACGTCGTCTTCCCTTAAATAAACCTCTGAAGAGGCGCAGGGGATATGTCTTTTCAGGATATTCCTGTTTTCAGGGTCTATTACTGCTGCCTCATGGCTTTTCTCGAAGAATGCCTCAGGGTGGCGCATGTAATACTGGTCAAGGGCGTCGGGGATTGCAATCATCGCAACCATTGATTCCTGTCCGTGTCTTCCGACTCGACCTGCCCTCTGCCAGGTGCTCGCCACAGAGCCAGGATAACCGCAGAGTATGCAGCAGTCAAGCCCTCCTATATCAACTCCAAGCTCAAGGGCGCTTGTTGATACAACTCCGAGGAGCTCCCCGCTGAATAATCTCTGTTCTATTTCGCGCCTTTCTTTCGGAAGAAAACCAGCGCGGTAAGGGCTTATCCTTTCTTCAAGCCCTGGTGCATGGTTTATGACCCATGAGTATATAAGCTCTGTAATCTTTCTTGCCTTTGTAAAGACGATCGTTCTGAGCCCTGCATCAAGGCATTTTATAAAAAGCCTCGTCGTTTCTGTATAAGGGCTATCAAGTGGATTAATAAATATGAAATGTCTTCCTGCCTGTGGTGCCCCGCTATGCGCAACGACCTTAAAAGGTAATCCCGTAAGTGCTTCTGCAAGTTCAGATGGATTTGCTATTGTTGCAGATGCTGCAATGAATTGGGGATGGGAGCCCCAGTATTTACATATCCTCCTGAGTCGCCTTATCACGTGAGCAACATTTGAGCCGAATACACCTCTATATGTATGGATCTCATCAATAACAACATATCTTAAATTCCTGAAGAATCCCTCCCATTTTTTATGAAAGGGGTTTAGTGCAAGGTGAAGCATATCAGGGTTTGTGAAAATGACCCCTGGGATTGCCTCTCTTATCTTCTTTCTTCTATAAGCAGTAGTATCTCCGTCGTAAACCTCTCCGAAGCGTAAGGGGGACTTTGTCCTCTTTGTGGAACTCCTCTTATCCCCCTCATCCTTGCCCCTGGTCGCCTTCGGCGCCGCCAGAGGCGGGTAACCCTCTCCCGCAAGGGGAGAGGGTTTATTGAGATCACAAACTGCATCAAAAAGTTCATTAAGGTTTTTTACCTGATCCTGTTCAAGTCCCTTTAATGGGAATATATATAATGCCCTGTGCTCAGGGTTTTCGATGATGGATTCAATCACAGGAATGTTATATATTAGGCTCTTACCACTTGCCGTGGGAGTCATAACAACGACATTCTCTCCCTCACGAATGAGATTGATAGCCTCAACCTGGTGGCTGTAGAAAAGCTCTATGCCTTTCATTTTCAATACTTCCCTGAGCCTGTCAGATAAAATGAGTTTCCCATATTTTGGTTTTGTGGGAGTGATGTATTTGAGTGCTGAGACCTGACGATTAAATCTCTTGTCTTTTTCTAAGGATTCAATAAACTCAGGAATTGACATGAAAACGACCTTAATAGTCTATTGTATAATAAAAATTATGATTGCAATTGTGGATTATGGAATGGGAAACCTGCGGAGTGTTGAAAAGGGGTTCCTGAAAATTGGTGCTGATGCGAGAGTTACCTCAGCCACTAAGGCAGTGGATAATGCCCATGCTATTGTTCTTCCAGGTGTTGGGGCATTCAGAGATTGCATGAAAAATCTCGAAAAGATGTCTCTTATAGAGCCTATTGTAAAAGCTATACAGAAAGGCAAGCCTTATCTCGGCATCTGTCTCGGTCTTCAGGTCCTATTTACTGAATCAGAAGAGTTCGGCAGGAGTCAAGGATTAAACATCTTTAGCGGAAAGGTTATCAGATTCCCTGAGAATAACCTCAAGGTACCTCATATGGGCTGGAATACTATAAACATTATGAGGAGACCACCTATCCTTGATAGCATACAGGACGAAAGTTTTTTCTATTTTGTCCACTCCTTCTATGTTGCACCAGATGATAAGGAGTTGGTTGCAACTACCACGGATTACGGGGTAACGTTTACCTCTATGGTCTGGAAAGACAACATCTTTGCAACCCAGTTTCATCCTGAAAAGAGTCAGGAACTCGGGCTCAGGGTATTAAAGGGATTTAAGGATTTTGTAGCAAAGGCTTAAATTTTTTTTGGGGAGGTAAGAGTTCTTTACTAAGAGAAGATATTTTTAGTCTAATGTCTCCTGTGTTCCTAACATCTTATTAAACAGCTCGAGGGTCTCCTTTGCAAAATCTTCTTCAACCTTCCGGATTGCGAAACCGGCATGGACAAGCACATAATCACCAACATTTACTTTATCTTCTATGAGAAGGAGGCTTACAGCCCGCCTTGCACCGGAGACGTCTACAACCGCTGTGTCATCTTCAACACTAACTACTTTGGTAGGAACTGCTACACACATTATAATATAACCACCTTACTGTTTAATAATATTA
>JBGQMP010000209.1:0-3545 GCA_041500685.1 Thermodesulfovibrionia bacterium
AAATGACCGGTACTGCGCCATCCCCTTCATCGCTAAATACTTCGTAATAGCTGATGTCAGTGTCGTCTTCCCATGGTCTATATGACCGATCGTCCCTACATTTACATGGGGCTTTACCCTCTCGAATTTAGCCTTTGCCATATATCCCTCCTTATTGAGTGAATAGCCATCCGCCAACAGTACTCAATGACAAACTATTCTTTGTCACTGCTGTTATTCTCCCCTTACTTTTGCTACAATTTCTTCGGAAACAACTTTTGGAACCTCTTCATAATGTGAAAACTGCATTGTGTAAGTAGCCCTGCCTTGTGTCATCGATCTTAAATCAGTAGCATAACCAAACATCTCTGAAAGGGGGGCCTGGGCCCTTATTACCTGGGCATTACCCCTTCTTTCGATACTCTGAACTTTTCCCCGACGTGAGTTAATATCTCCTATTACATCACCCAAGAATCCTTCAGGGGTCACAGTTTCAACACTCATGATCGGCTCAAGAAGTACAGGCTTAGCTTTCTTAACAGCCTCTCTGAATCCTATCGATCCTGCTATCTTAAATGCCATTTCAGATGAATCAACCTCATGATATGAACCATCATAAAGTTTTGCCTTTATGTCAACAATGGGATAGCCTGCAAGGATCCCCCTGTCTACTGCCTCTTTTATCCCTCTCTCAACAGCAGGGATATATTCCCTCGGAATTGCACCACCCACAATTGCATTAACAAACTCAAATCCTTTGCCAGGCTCTAAGGGCTCGATTTCGATATAAACATGACCATACTGTCCCCGCCCTCCTGACTGCCTGACAAACTTTCCCTCTGCCTTTGATACCGCCCTGATCGTCTCCTTATAGGCAACCTGCGGTCTTCCAACATTTGCGCCGACCTTAAACTCTCTCAAGAGCCTGTCTACAATAATTTCAAGGTGAAGTTCTCCCATACCAGATATAATCGTCTGCCCTGTTTCTTCATTAAAGGAAACCTTAAAGGATGGGTCTTCCTGGGCAAGCTTCGAGAGCGCCTGTGAAAGTTTCTCTTGGTCGGCCTTTGTTTTTGGCTCGATTGCCACAGACATGACTGGCTCGGGGAATTCCATCGATACAAGGATAATGGGGTTCTTCTCATCACAGAGGGTATCCCCGGTAAGAGTATGTCTGAGTCCTACTACTGCCACAATATCACCTGCAGAGACCTCTTTTATCTCTTCACGTTTGTTTGCATGCATCGTGAGAAGTCTCCCTACCCTTTCCTTTGTATCTTTCGTCGAGTTATACACATAGGAACCAGCTTGTAGCTTACCTGAATAAGCCCTTATAAATGTAAGCTGCCCAACAAATGGGTCTGTCATCACTTTAAATGCAAAGGCAGAAAAGGGTTCACTGTCATCAGCATGCCTGCTTATTCTGGAGCTGTCTTTGGGCGATATGCCTGTTACAGGTGGAATATCAAGGGGGGAAGGAAGATAATCAACGATTGCATCGAGCAAAATCTGGACACCTTTGTTTCGAAAGGCAGACCCGCATAAAACAGGGGTAAGCTTCCGCTGTATTGTGCCTTTCCTTATTGCTGCCTTTATCTCATCTGTCAGTATCTCTTCTCCCTTAAGGAATTTATCCATGATAGTATCATCAACGTCAGCCAAGGTCTCGAGCATCTTCTCCCTGTATTCCCGGGCCATAGGCATAATCCGGTCAGGGATATCTCCTTCTATGTATTCCGCACTCAATGTTTCGTCATTAAAATATATTGCCTTCATCCTGACAAGATCTATGGGTCCCCTGAATTCACTTTCAGCTCCTATGGGTATCTGAAGGGGAACAGGATGAGCATCAAGGCGCTCTATCATACTATCCACACTCATAAAAAAATCAGCACCCACTCTATCCATCTTATTCATAAAAGCAATTCTCGGAACACCATACTTATCTGCCTGTCTCCAGACTGTCTCTGACTGAGGTTCAACACCTGCAACAGAATCAAAGAGGGCAACAGCCCCATCGAGAACCCTCAAAGACCTCTCGACCTCAATAGTGAAATCGACATGTCCAGGCGTGTCGATGATATTAATCCTGTGATCTTTCCAAAAACAGGTAGTAGCAGCAGAGGTGATAGTTATCCCTCTCTCCTGCTCCTGAACCATCCAGTCCATAACAGCAGTGCCTTCATCTACTTCTCCCATCTTGTAGGTAACGCCTGTATAATAGAGTATACGTTCTGTGGTCGTAGTCTTCCCTGCATCTATGTGTGCCATAATCCCGATATTGCGTGTCTTCTCTAAGGGAAATCTTAACAAATGTCCTCTCCTCTACCTTTCTTACCATCTATAATGGGCAAAGGCCTTATTAGCTTCTGCCATCTTATGGGTATCTTCTTTTTTCTTGATAGAAGAACCCGTATTGTTATAGGTATCCAGTAATTCCCCGGCCAACCTTTCCTGCATCGTCTTTTCACTTCTGCCTCTTGAGTAATTGATAATCCACCTGAACGCCAAAGCTATACGTCTATGTGCCCTTACTTCGACCGGGACCTGATACGTCGCGCCACCAACTCTTCTCGGCTTAACCTCCACAAGAGGCTTTACATTTTCGATAGCCGTCTTAAATACCTTAAGAGGATCGCTTCCCGTCTTTTTCCTAATGCTATCAAGGGCTCCGTAGCAGATTTTCTCTGCTGTGGACTTTTTCCCTTCTTTCATTAATACATTTATAAACTTACTCATAAGTTTGCTGTTGTATTTTGGGTCAGGTAAAATTTCTCTCTTTTCTGCTACTCTTCTTCTCGGCATTTTCTACCTTACCTACTTAGGTCTTTTAGACCCATATTTAGATCTTCCCTGTCTTCTGTCTGCAACTCCCATTGTATCCAGGGTACCCCTGATGATATGGTATCTAACCCCCGGAAGGTCTTTCACTCTCCCACCCCTTATCATAACGATAGAGTGTTCCTGAAGATTGTGACCTACACCAGGTATATATGCCGTGACTTCCATTCCATTCATAAGTCTTACTCTTGCAACTTTTCTGAGCGCAGAATTTGGTTTCTTGGGAGTTGTTGTATAAACCCTCACACATACCCCCCTCTGCTGTGGGCAGCCTCTCAATGCCGGGCTTTTTGTTTTGCTTTCAACTTTCTCACGACCATGTCTTACTAATTGTGCTATCGTAGGCACTCTACCTCCACGAATTTCCCTTAAGGCTTAGGATTTTTAAGAGAAAATTAAAGATACCAAAGAAACTTTTTTTTGTCAAGGCATGTGATTTTTTTCTTGAAAGTTATTATTGTAACTAAACCATATTATTTATACAAGGTCGAATTGCCTCATTGTCTTCTTGATTGTATATCAAGCATCATTCCTGTTTTTTTGCTTCTTCCCATAAGGTATCCATCTCCTCCAGTGTCATGTCTGAGAGTTTTCTGCCTTGATCTGCTGCTCTCATCTCAATATAACAAACCCGTGAGATAAACTTTGCTATTGTTTTTCTCAATGCATCCTCTGGATTAACACCAATAAACCTTGATATATTCACAAGCATAAAGAATATGTCA
>JBGQMP010000210.1:0-3533 GCA_041500685.1 Thermodesulfovibrionia bacterium
GGCAGAGAGAATTGTGAAGGCACGATACGCTGCAATGGGAAATAATGAAGATGAAGTAATTAAGTCCAGCAACATGAAATATACAAGAGATGAGAGAAGAAGGCATAAAAGGTTGAAAGTGAAGGGAGTCCAGAGAAATGTTCCCCATTTTTTAAACTCAAAAATAATTGATATCAGTGTAGGTGGAGTAGCCATAGAAACAACAAAGAAGCTTGAGAGAAATAAAGAATATGATTTAAAGATTAATCATGGAGGCAATGCCTTTAGATTAAAAGGTCGTGTAATATGGGCTATACTAACCCGTATAGAAAAGAAAGAATCTGGTGATATAATCCCGGTATATAGGGCTGGTATGAAATTTCATGAGTCCATATTGAGAATAAATGTCCGTTAACGGTCTCGATTCAACATTTCAACCAACCCGTAATCGTTGCTTCTCAGTCCAGCTTAAAAGCAAACACTTGTAGGAGGAGGTGGCAGTCTCAATCTTTTCACCTCAATCTTTTTGCTGTTAGAAAATATTTATTGTAAGTTTTGTTAAAAAATAGTACTTTCAATAAAACCAAATCTTTTGTAAAAAGAGTACGGAAAACGGAAGGCATTTTAAGGAGAAGATGGCCGAGCTGCCGAAGGATGAACCTTTTGGTAAGTTCGGCATTTTTTTGGGGTGAAAGGAGGTGAGTTATGAATAATGTTAATTTATGCGGAGAAACCGTCAAAGTAGCGTCCGAACTGTATGAGAAAGGTGGTCGAGTAGAAGGCCGTGACCTCGATAACTGGCTTGAGGCAGAGAGAATTATGAAAGAAGGAGAACAATTTTGTGAGATGTTCATGCAAATGCTGGTGCAGAACCCATTATCTGCATGCAAACTTATGGAAGCAATAAAGCCATTGATTGAGCTTGGACAGAAACAGCAGAATGCACATTTTTGAATTAATTATTTAAGCATTTTGTGATATTTCTATTACAGGTGGAAAAGGTAGTTTACTTCACTTAAGTTAAAATAATTTCCATAGCACATAACATTTAGACAGTTTATTCCCGTTAAAGTCTATCCCTTCACGAGAGGGTGGATACTATTCTATCCCTTTGTTGTCGTATCATAAATTTTTCTCCATATAAAAAAAACTCTATTACTCATTATTGTTAGCCCGTGGAGATGCTGAAACGGGTTCAGCATTTGTCTTACAATTTTCTCTGAGAAAACAGACTTTTGTTAAGTATATCCTGGAATAATTTTCATCCTTTGTATCACCATTTTATCCGCTCAGGAGAAAAAGCTCTCTCATTTTTGGGTTAATGTTGTTTGGTTCAAGAAGGAAATGTTAAACTTTTTTAGAGATGATGAGATTTACTCGTATCATCAAAATTCTCCTATTTGTATCTCTCACCTTTTGGAATATTGGTTATGCTTCTGTGAACACGAATTCTTTAGCCCCGGATTTCACCCTTAATGACATATATGGTAAGAAAGTCATGCTTTCTCAGTTCAGGGGGGAAGTTGTTATTTTGAACTTCTGGTCAATATGGTGTGGACCCTGTCTTGCTGAAATGCCTTCCCTGAATAAACTCTATCTTGAATTTAAGGATAAGGGGCTTATGGTTATTGGTGTTGCAGAAGATCCAGCAGAAAAGCCCGTAAAGTCTTACATACAGGAAAAAGGCTTGGCTTTTCCTATACTCATGGATAAAGAGAGAAAGGTATATTTCAAATATTCCCTTTTCGGAATTCCCGTAACCTTTTTGATAGACAAAAAAGGCGTTATTGTAGAAAAGTTTATCGGTGAAAGGGATTGGAGCTCTCCCCAGATGAAGGAGAAAATCTCCAATCTCTTGAAAAAATAACCCCTTAGGTTTTAAGCTTTTCCAGTTCTCTTACAAGGTTTTCAAGAGGAGGCCTCTTATTGATATCGTGCACGTCAATATAGCGAATGATTCCTTTTTTATCTATGACGAACAGTGCCCTTTCAGACACTCCGTTTGATCTCAGTATGCCGTACTTTTGAGCGACCTTTCCGTGGGGCCAGAAGTCTGAGAGTACGGGAAACCATACATCGCCCATCGGCCTTGTCCATGCATAGAGGGTCGGGATATTGTCTACGGTAATGCCTAACAGGATCGCATCATGTTGATCAAAGATGTCCTTCACTAAATTATAGCCAGGCCATTGATCTGAACATACTGGAGTCCAGGCAGCAGGGACAAATGAGATGACCACGTTTTTTCCCCCCCGGTACTGGCTGAGAGAGACTTTTTCTCCGGAAATGGAAGGAAGAGTAAAGTCAGGTGCCTTGTCACCAACCTTCAGCTTTGGCTTGCTATCTATAGGTTTCAGGGTACCTGGTTGGTATATATAATCTTTGAACATTTCTGAAATCCCATAGGCCATGGCTACCATAAATAAAACAATAGTTAATGCAATAATCGGAATGCTTTTCTTTGCCATAATTAACCCTCCTTCTTTAACTTGCTAATTTACTATAGTCTTGCTGCAGGTTTCCTTTTCGTCATTCCCGTGAAAACGGGAATCCAGAAAGACGGATCTGAATTCCTGCTTGAGTTTACCCTTGGATTCCCGCCTGCGCGGGAATGACAATCTTTAGTATTATTTCTATTTTTGGGAATCCTGTGGTCTTGCTGCACAATTCTTCATTCCAGAAGGTTTAAGGATTAATTCCAGAAATTGATTGGCATCTTGAAATCCGCCAAGCTTGGAAAAAATGACTTCATGGGTACCATTGTCATTGATTTTGACTCCAATGAAATACGGTGTCCTTACCTCTCCGCAAACTTTATGAATTGAAAAATCTGCATCCGGGAAGAGAGGGAAGGGTATCTGAAATTTCTTTCTGAAGACATCAACCTCCATGGGAGTATTTCCTGCTCCAATCCCGATTATCTTGAGCTTACCTTTGAGATCAGGATTCTGCTCTATGGCATTGTAGAGTTCATTAACCCTGGGGGCTTCATTCTGACAGTAAGGGCAATACATGCTGAAGATTTCGATAATCACTACCTTGGCTTTAATCTGGGGAATGGTGAAGGATCCTTCGCCCTTGAGTCCCAAATAATCTTTTGCTTCTGGGCTCTTGGGAATTGGAAGCTTTATGACAGGCAGCGGGCCCCCCTCTGCCGGAGGTTCCTTGGCGGCAGTGAGAGGGTGATCAAAAACAGAGAAAAAAGCAAGGATGACGATAAAAACCAGTAACGAAGAGAACTTTTTCATTTTCTTCCGTACCTCCTTTTCTGATTAAACGTATAAATATATCATGAATCGAAAGTAAAAGGTATCAGCGCAATTCTTATTTTTTTGTAGGACTTTAGCTTGCATCTTTGTCGGTAAATATCCTATAGGCTATTCATTGACACCCCTCATTAAAACTGTTCTATAACTCTGCCGAAATTCCATAGAATGAATGCCTTTGTGTTAAGAAAATATGGGATGCGTCCGTATGCCGTGTATAACGAATGACTTGTCGGTTAAAGTCCGACCGTGGGAATTCGGCAGTTCGCCCACGTAGCTTGAGGAAGA
>JBGQMP010000211.1:0-3524 GCA_041500685.1 Thermodesulfovibrionia bacterium
GAAAAGGAGATCGAAACAGAAAAGATTGCCGTAAATTTTGCAAGGGAAGTAGCAAAGGGGGGCTACAAGATTGTTACTACCGATGAGCTGAAAGGCTGGATAGACCAGAAGAAGGAGATGCTTATAGTGGACACCATGCCATACGAAGACAGCTATAAGAAACAACATGTTCCAGGAGCTGTTCAATTTGAATTTCCTAAGGAAGAGGTTACAAATCTTGATGACAAAACAAAGGCGGTGTTTGAGAAAATTCTTGGCCCAAACAAAGACCGTTTAATCGTTATTTACTGTGGCTTTACCAAATGCGGTCGTAGCCATAACGGTGCCATGTGGGCGGTCAAGTTAGGCTATAAAAATGTTTACCGCTATCCTGGCGGAATCAAGGCTTGGATGGAAGCTGGCCATCCGGTAGAGAAAGTAAAATAGATTTTTCTCGAGGGGCAAGGGGGATGGCGCCCCGCCGGTCTCATTACCGTAGTAAAGGCATAAAAGGTAAACAGGTTCTTTGCTTGACCAGCAATGTTAGATCTTCCAGCCTTTTTGTCTTCCTGTGAAGGAGGCACGGTGGGTTCGATTCCTACTGCCCCTCTCCAGAAAATAATAGGAATTCAGGAGTATTAAACATGTTACCCCGTTCACAAGATACGCCAAGATTAGCCGAACAAGCTCGTGCTGCTGGGTGAGCTTCAAAGATAAGTCCGGGTGACTTGACAGAAATATTGACCGGTCTTCCCTTTGAATCGAATCCAGATCTTCTGGTGGGGATAGAGACATCAGATGACGCTGGTGTTTATCGACTTACATCTGGAATAGCCCTTATCCAGACTTTAGACTTCTTTACTCCTATTGTGAATGACCCATATGACTTTGGACGGATTGCCGCAGCAAACTCCCTGAGTGACGTTTATGCCATGGGTGGTAAGCCACTCACCGCAATGAATATCGTGTGCTTCCCGGTAAAAGAAATGGATAAAACCGTTTTACGTTCAATTCTTGAGGGTGGTCTTGAGATTATTCATAAGGCTGGAGCAGTTATGGTGGGTGGGCATAGCGTAGATGACCCTGAAATAAAATACGGCCTGTCCGTGACCGGCATTGTTCATCCAGAACGTTTTTTGACCAATGCTGGCGCAAAGCCAGGAGACCTCCTGGTCTTGACCAAACCTCTTGGTACAGGTATTCTTGCGACAGCCCTGAAAGGAAGAATGCTCGATGGAAAAACGACAACCATGGTTACTGAATTAATGGCTACCTTAAACAAGGATGCTGCTGAGGTCATGACAGAGATTGGAGTGAATGCCTGCACTGACATCACCGGCTTCGGGCTTTTAGGTCATGCGCTGGAGATGGTGAAAGCAAGTAAAATAGGGATGCGTATTTATGCCGATAAAGTCCCTATCATCTCTGAAGCAATAACCTTTGCCTCTATGGGAATGGTGCCAGTAGGGAGTCATCTCAACGAGAAGTTTTGCTCCCATCACCTGGATATCGCTTCAACGATAGATCCTCTTATCGTAGACCTCTTAGCAGATGCCCAAACATCAGGAGGACTTTTGATATCCGTTCCAGCAAGCAGATGTAATGACCTGATTCAAAAACTACTGGAGAGAAATACACCAGTTGCTGATGTAGTGGGAGAAGTTTTAAGTGAACCAGTTGGAGTAATTCAGATACGTTGAAGAAATCGCAAAAGAAAAATAATGATAGTATATGCGGTTATAACTTTCCATACCACACATTTTTCCTTAAAAGCTAAAAAAGTGCTGGAAAAGAGTGGAATTCGATTTGAAACGATACCTGTACCAAGGGAATTCAGTTCAGATTGCGGTTTTTGCTGCAAAGTATTATGGGAAGAAAAGGGGGCAACAGAAAAAATTCTTAAAGAACATAATGTTGAAATCGATTGCATTTATCGCTGGGAAAGAGATGAGGAAGGGGAAAAGAAAAAGAAATTCCGATTTGTTTAATTTGTAACGTTTTTCTCTTATGATTGTAATTATCTGTCAATATCCTTAAAGGAGGTTTGAAAATGGCTGTAGAAGTGGATGCAAGAGGGTTGCCATGTCCTCAACCTGTTATAAAGGCAAAGGAGGCTTTTGAGCTTTCAAAAGGGGAACCACTATTGGTGATAGTCAGCAGTAAAGAATCACGGGACAATGTCATAAGGTTTCTAACTCACAATGGAGCTGAAATTGACAAGATTGAGGAGAAGGCAGGTGAGTTTTATATGTATACAAAAGAATTATCTGGCAAGGTAAAAACAGAGTCTCATGCGGAGATTTTCAGCTGTGCTACTCAGCCTGCAGGGGTTGGAACAACAATCTTCATCAATAAAGATCGCATAGGACATGGAAGTGATGAATTGGGGAGTAATCTCATCAAAGCATATATTGCCACTATAAAAGATCTTTCCGTTCAACCTAAGACAATCTGCTTTATGAACAGCGGAGTAAAATTAACCGTGCAAGGAGCGGGAACACTTCCCTATTTGAAAGAACTCGAGGGAAAAGGCATAGAACTTTTGGTTTGCGGGACATGTTTGGGCTATTTTAATCTCAAAGAGCACTTGGGCGTTGGAAGGATATCTAACATGTATGATATCTCTGAAACAATGCTCAAATCCTCAAAAGTGATTACCATTTAGAAGAACGTTCTTTTCATTTTGGGAATCAGGTACATTGTCAATATTTTATGATGAATAAAAAAATCTACTTCGACAATGCGGCCACATCTGGAACAAAGCCTGCTGCAGTAATAGAGGCAGTATGTGATTGCTTAAAAAACGCAAATGCCAATCCGGGAAGATCTGGCCATTCATTGTCCATCAAAGCTGCAGAGATAATCTACAGGACACGTGAGATGATAGGTGAGTTATTTCATTTCTCTCATACAGAAAATATTATCCTCACGAAAAATGCTACGGAAGCTCTGAATATTGCAATTTACGGGACATTAAAATCCGGGGACGAGGTCGTTACTTCATCGATGGAACATAATTCCGTATTAAGACCATTGAATCATCTGAAAGGCAAGGGGACGATTGAGTTAAAAATCATTAAAGCAGATGCAAATGCTGTTATATTGCCACAGCAGATTAAGGAATCAATTACAGATAAAACAAGACTCGTGGTGATTACATCAGCTTCAAATGTTACCGGAACTAAGATGAGCCTTGCAGAAATTTATGAGATCACACATGCTGCCGGAGTAAAGCTTTTGGTTGATGGCGCCCAGGGAGCAGGGACAATGAAAATAGATTTGGGAAAAACTCCCTTTGACCTTTTAGCTCTCACCGGACATAAGCACCTCTTTGGTCCTCAAGGCACTGGGGCACTCATTGTGAAAAATGCAGATGAACTGGATTCTTTTATGTGTGGAGGTACAGGCAGTTTGTCAGAAAAAACAGTTCACCCTGATTTCCCGCCTGATAAATTTGAGGCAGGGACATTAAATACTCTTGGTTATGCGGGTCTTTTAGAAGGTATCCGCTTCATTTTGAATGAGGGAATTGAAAATATTATTGA
>JBGQMP010000212.1:0-3509 GCA_041500685.1 Thermodesulfovibrionia bacterium
CTATGTTAGGAACCTTATGGTCATTGTTGTATGTTTTTGTGACAATCTCTTTTTCCCTTTTTTTGATACTTCTACCTATTAACACCTTTAAAGAAGGAGTTCGTGTGAGTAAAAATTTTCTTTTCATACTTTCCATAGCATTTATTGTAGCAGTTCCCTCTGAACTCCTATCCCGAGGAGGAAGCTCGTCAAGTTCTTCCAGATCATCAAGTTCCAGCTCAAGTTCAAGGTCATCAAGTTCTTCAAGTTATAGCAGACCCGCAAGCAGCAGCAATTCATACAGCTCAAGCTATAACACTTCAAAGCCTATTATGTCAAATAATCGTTCTGCTGTAGTCGGTTCTGCTGTTGCTGGTGCCGTGGTTACCAGTTCTCCTACTTCCGAAAAAACATCTGCTAATAATTTTAATACCAGAAGTGTAAGTCAAAGTAGCACTATTAAAAGTACCCCTACTCAATCTCAAGTATCGAAACCCAAGGCAGTATCAAATAACTTCATGGATAAAAAACAAGCAAAAGCTATCGCAAGTCAAAATAACGTTGCAGCTAAAACATATGGATCTAAAGCAAATGCTGAAAAAGCTTTCCGTGATAAACTCTCCGCCAGCAATCAGTACAATACCTCTACTCCACCGGCAGTTCAACCCACGAATATACCAAGAACTATCATTATTAATAATACCTCCGTTCCTTCCTCTTACGGAATGCTACCAGGAGGTCATTATGGCTATGGCTATTACGATCCAATGACTCATGTCATGGTAGCATTAGCAGCAAATCAGATGATGGTAAATAACTCCATGATGAGAGAATCAGGTTATGGTCAATGGGATGACAGTGGGCGTCCTATAATCGTACATGAATCAAACCCAGCATCTGCGATAGCTTTAGTTATAATTATCGGGGTAGTAGCAATTATTGCTTTTGTTATCTTAAGAAAGTCTTTATAATATGGACAAAATTTCAGACGTTTTAAATTATGGTGTTGGTGATATCCTCACCTTATCTGACCTTCAGACTCAAATAGAGTTTAAAAAGTTAGATGTGGATTTTACCATTATTGAAGTTAGAAAGTACAAGCATCCTGAAGGGGTATTCTGTCTCACGTGCTATATAGCATCTTACCAAGCTTCTCCGGAAGTAGATGCACAGCAGATTATGCTTGTTGTTCGACAGGTAGGGGGAGATTTTGACCTTAGGGTTTTCTACTTAGACGGTGACGGTCCTTCAGATAACTTCGGTGGGGTCTTCATTGAAAATGATGAGGATTTAACGGATAGATTTGAAGTAGAGCTCCACTTTGGTGAAGATCACCTTGCTGTAACGTGGGATAAGCAGGGGCAAAGTAACTTTGGTATAGAATGCACTTCTACAGACTCTGAAGTTGCTAACTGTAAAACACTAGCAGACTATTTTACCAATGATGATACACGGGGTAACCCGCTTTGTCTCATTGAATGGACCGGGGATAAAATTGGTGGCTATGTCGAAATATGGTATGGGTGTGAGATTAGAAAAAATGATCTTGAAATGTTTCACGTAAAATAACGGAGGATACCTTAATGAGCGGACCAAGTGCAATTGAAATGGAAAATGCCGGTAAAATTCTTGATGTCCTTTGTAGTATGGAGGGGATATCCTATACCAATATTCGAGGGGATATCTTTAATATTGTGGGCCCCGAGGGTTCTTCTTGCATTCTTGATGTTGAAGAGACTTTGGTTTGTATCGGTGCTGAGATCTGTGATATCCCTTTAGAAGTTTCTCAACAAGCTAAGTTATTCAGGTGCCTTTTGGATTTGAACAATGAAGCTATACACGGTAAATTTGCGATCAATAACGGAAAGATCTTTTTCAAGGAAAACCTTGAGATCGAAAATCTTGATGCAAATGAGTTGGAAGCAGCGATAGGGTGGACTTTGGCTATGGTCCTCAAAGGTGCTGAAAAAATTTCTGATATTCTTGAATAAATCGTCTTTTTAATTATGGGAGAATTTAGTATGGGTTTTTTAAATCTTTTTAAAAATATTGGAAGATCTGCCAGTGCTGAAGCTCAAAAAAAAGCTGATGCAATCGAAGATACTAATGCTGTTGAATTTGGCAAACAGGATCTCGCACAAATGAATGCGGATCTCCGGCTTATAAAAGGTAATATCGGGTCAGTTAAGGGAGAGATCGCTATCCTTGAAGATAAAGTTAAGGATCTCAAGAGTGCTGTGGCTAAGCATGACGCAGATGCTATAGCATTATCTGATGCCGGTCAGAATGAACTTGCTGAGCAACACGCAAACAAAGCTGCAACCATTGAGCAACAAATATCGAGCTTGGAGATTGCGCTCAATACTCAAAGAGAAGTTCTTGAGGGGCAGATAAAAAATAAAAATGAACTACAAATGAGCCTTGATCAGGCTGGTGCAGATCTTGTCACTATAAGAGCTATGACTGATGCTGCTAAGGCAAATGAAACTTTGGCAAAGGTATCAACCTCTTCCGGTACTAGCGCCCTCGCCGCTTTCAAGGAGCGCCAGGAGTCTGCTAAGAAGAGACTCATCAAGAGCCAGGCACTCAAGGAAGAAGGTTCTGCAGACTCATCCTTAGACGCGGCTACAGCAGCTGCGCTAGGCAACTCTACTGCTAAGAATCGTCTTGCACAGCTAAAAGCAAAAGCTGCAAAACCAGAATAAATGTCGATGGTCTGGCTGGTCCCAGATTGTCGGTACGGGGGTAGGTAGGCTTACCACTACTTGCCCCCACTTTACCCTACATAATATCATACATTGGAGTTAACCCATGCGATACCCGCTTAAAAATGCTACTAGCATCCCTAACAGTGGTAATGCCCTCTATCTCTTTTTGATTGAAAATATCAGTATCCCGGCACGTATGTCCCATGATGTATGGTACAAGGGCTGTCAAAAGCTAATAGAAAATGACGAGGAAGCTTTTCAAGGATTTTTCCCAGTAGGGAAAACTTTTAAGCTATCTTACGCTGGATCTTCTATGGGAGACTATACATTCACTGGGGAAGAAAAAAATCCAGTATTTGTGAGAGATCTATCTTCTGAGGCAAAGTTAAGACTGGGTATCTCTGGGAAAGCTAAAGATTCAGATAAGGTATTCAATCCTTTTTTTATACCTTATGATAACCTTCCGGAAAGTACCAAAAAGAGTAATGAACTTCCTGCACTATCCCTTGCAAAAAGTATCAGCGCATTTTTAAGTGTTGATAACATTCTTTTTACCGAAAAAAATGTCGTTGATATGCTTATGATAGTTATCAGGGATGCCAATAGTAATGCCATGCGCACTATCCTTCACGGAAATCATATTGCATGGTGTGCTGCACGATTTATGGCTTTTGGTACCATGGAAGAAGATATCAAAAAGAACTTTTATGGTCAAAATGATATAAATTTCTATGTAAAAGATATTGGGACTGTTATGCCAGCTATCCTCTATACTTTAGCATTATTAGGAGCTGATCCAGTTGAAGTCATTAAAGAACTGGA
>JBGQMP010000213.1:0-3500 GCA_041500685.1 Thermodesulfovibrionia bacterium
TAACAAGATAGACAGGTCCGATGCAAGGATTCAGGCTGTCCTGAATGAGGTTTATGACCTCTTTATCGATCTCGATGCCACGGAAGAGCAGCTTGAATTTCCTGTTATTTATGCAAATGCCAAACAGGGTGTTGCAAAACTTACCATAGAGGAAGACTCAGATAACCTTACCCCGCTCTTCGAAATGATAATGAAAACAATACCACCTCCTGCAGGTGAGAGTGATAGCATATTACAAATCCTTGTCACAAATATCGACTACGATGATTATATCGGAAGGCTCGCGATAGGACGTGTCTTCTCAGGAACAGTGAAGGTAGGTGATTATGTCTCTATGATAAAGGGAGATGGTGAAGTGTCAAAGACAAAGGTTTCATCTTTATTTACCTTTCAGGGTCTTGAGAGGATTGATACAAAAGAGGTGTCTGCCGGAGAGATTATCGCCCTTGCTGGTATTGAGGGGATAAACATAGGAGATACCATCACAGATACAGAAAACCCTAAGGTACTGCCAAGAATAAAAGTGGATAAACCTACAATTTCAATGGTATTTTCTGTCAACACATCTCCTTTTTCAGGAAGGGAAGGCAGCTATGTAACGTCCAGTAAATTGAGGGAAAGACTCGAAAAGGAGCTTCTTTATAACGTATCCATAAATATAGATTTTGATGATATGGATTCTTTTAAGGTCATGGGACGTGGAGAGTTACAGCTTGCTATCCTTATAGAGATGATGAGAAGGGAGGGATACGAGCTTTCTGTTGCCATGCCCGAGACTATAACAAAAACAATAAATAGTGTTCTACATGAACCTATGGAATTACTGGTAATAGACGTGCCTGAGGATTATGTTGGTATTGTTACCCAGCAGGTAGGGATGAGAAGGGGCATGATGCAGAAGATGCAGAACAATGGTTACGGCAGGGTAAGGCTTGAATTCAGGATACCATCGAGGGGGCTTATTGGGTTCAGGTCGCAATTCCTTACCGATACAAGAGGGACAGGTTTACTTAACCATCTCTATGATGGTTATGAGCCCTGGCAAGGACCGCTCTCAAAGAGGCAGACAGGAGCACTTGTAGCCGACAGGCAGGGGATTTCCACTACCTATGCACTTTTCCACCTGCAGCCAAGGGGGGTACTCTTCATCAGGGAGAATACCTCTGTATTTGAGGGCATGATTATAGGTGAGAATTCAAGAGAAAATGACCTTGATGTTAATGTCACAAAGGAGAAGAAACTCACAAACATGCGCGCTGCCAACGCAGATGATGCACTACAGTTGATACCTCCAAGGATTATGGGCTTGGAGCAGGCGATAGAATTTATTAAGGAGGATGAACTTATTGAGGTTACACCTAAATCTATCAGGATGAGAAAGAAGATATTGCAAGCCAACAAAAGACATCTCGATAGAAAGACCATAAAAGAGGCTGTTGCATAGGTCTTTAGGTCCTTCCACTCATGCAAGTGCAAAAAAAAGTGACACCTTATAATGTAGCCTGAAAATATTTACTAAGCCGTTTTATTGTCTCTATCTTCTCAGTATTCCCTATCTTCGCTGAGTGAATAGCATTCTTCATGATCTCAATCGTTTTATCATATGTCTTTCTATCAACAGGAAAAGGTGTTCCATCTTTTCCTCCATGGGCAAAGCTAAACCGGGCAGGATCACGGTAGCTCGGAGATTCATCATAAATCAACTCTGAAATCAGACTTAATGCCCTTATTGTCTTCGGTCCTACTCCTTCAATTCCAAGGAGATTTTCGAAATTCTCAGGCTGCCTCTCATAGGTCTTTGTGGGAATTTTGTAGAATCTTTTCAGATCAATATCCAATACTGTCACATTATGCCTTTCTGGTAAGGAGAGTTCAGAAATTGTTTTCGCTCGCCCCCCTTTTACTAAAGGGGGGCGAGGGGGATTACTGAATGATATTGTAAGGGGACGCAGTCCCCGAAGCAATCTCAAAAGAGGTACCTTGAATAAGGAAACTATCTTGACAATACAGAGGCTTTAATCAATAATCAAACCAGAGGAGGTGCGTAGCGACGCCATTCAACCAGCTTCTTTCTGAAATTATCACATCAGAAAGAAGCTTAACCGTAAGGAGAGAAAATAGAAAAGGAAGAAAATGAGCCTTAAGGGAGTTCTGCACAAAATTGCCTGGATTGATCTGAACACCGGAAAGATAAAAGTTGAGGAGCCGACTGATGAGGTGTATATCAAATACCTTGGAGGCTACGGTCTCGGTGCCTATTATCTCTTTACGAGACAGAGGGCAAAGGTTGATCCCCTCGGTCCTGAAAATACTTTTGGGTTGGTAACGGGACCACTCACAGGGACCCAAGCTATTACTGGGAATCGTTTTACCGCAGTCGGAAAATCTCCCAAAACAGGAGGCTGGGGAGATGCCAACTGCGGAGGCAAACTTGGGCCAGCGCTGAAACAGGCGGGGCTCGATGCGATTTTCTTTACAGGGATCTCAGAGAAACCCATTTATGTCTTAGCGGAAAACGGCAGAGTAACACTTCATGATGCTTCAGGTTACTGGGGACTAACCTGCTCAGAAGCAGAAGAAAAGTTCAGGAAAACGCATGGCAATAAGGCCCATGCAGCAGTTATTGGTCCAGCTGGCGAGCGAGTGTCTACTCTGGCTGCAATCATCAATGACGGAGGCCGTGCTGCAGGACGCTCAGGGTTAGGCACCGTTATGGGCTCAAAGAGGATTAAAGGCGTTGTAGCTCTTGCCACGGGCAGCGTTCATGTGGCAGAGGAGCAAAAGCTCAAGGAGTTGCGAAAGAAAATTCTGAGCGAACACTATCAAGCCCAAAATCCACTCTATGATTATTTCCATTCCTATGGTACCGCTGGAGGGCTGGAATCTGCGGTCTTAGAAGGAGATACACCGATTAAGAATTGGAAGGGTTGGTTTAAGGATTTTAAGGGATATAAAAGAATAGGTGGAGATGTAGCTCTCAAACTCAAATCCAGATCCTATGGGTGCTGGATGTGTCCCATTGCCTGCGGTGCTCATGTTAAGGTACCTTCAGGCCCATACGCTGGTGAGGGACACAGGCCAGAATACGAAACCCTCGGTGCCTTTGGCGCTATGTGCCTGAACAATAATATCGAAGCTATCTGCCATTTGAATAATATTTGCAATGATTACGGCATGGACACGATCTCTGCGGGAGCCACTGTCGCATTCGCCATCGAATGCTATGAGAAAGGCATTATAACCAAGGAGGATACCAGTGGCATCGAGCTCACCTGGGGAAATCACGAGGCGATCGTTAAAGTCACTGAGCAGATAGCGAGGGGTGAAGGCTTTGGAGGAAAAGTCCTTGGTGACGGTATAAAAAAAGCGGTAGAACGGATTGGGAAGGGTGCTGATGTCCTTGCTATGGAATGTGGCGGCGAGGAACTGCCCATGCATGACCCGCGCTGCTACCCAGGACTTGGGGCAAGCTACATCGTAGACGCTACCCCCGGTCGGCA
>JBGQMP010000214.1:0-3494 GCA_041500685.1 Thermodesulfovibrionia bacterium
TATCAAAAAGAAGATTGAAACAAAGTTTAAAAAAGAGGTAATCCTCGGCACACATCCCTATGCATAGTTGATTTTGGTTAAAGAGGCAGAGCTAAGCTCTGCCTCTTTTGTACTAAAAATTATTTAACGATCACCCTGTGTTTTGTAAGGTAAAGGAGTACTACTACAAGGAAAGCGATTACAATTAAAGCAACGACAACACCGAGCCCGTCGCCACCAACTTTTAACTGATCAAGATTTAGAGCAAGGCTATGAATCTGCGCATCGCTGAGCTGGCTGATCCTTTTTTGAATTTCATCTTCAGTAAAACCCAGATTTTCGAGCCTCTCTCTTACCATTTTTGTCTCAAGGGCTTTCTGGATTCTTTGCAGGTCTGCTGTTCTATCAATCTGTGGATGAGAAATGATATCGGATGTGACAAATCCGGCATCCACTCTGGGTACAATGCCAAGAATGAACATAGCAAAGGCGAGATAGATTGCGATATATTTCATTAAAGGTATCCTCATAATATGCTATCACCTCCTTTTTAATTTAATGAAATGAATGATAGCATATAACTTATTATTTTTGGTTTAGAAATTCCGGATTCCCTAAGAGCATCTTTGTGATTGATGGTACGAGCCTTTTTAAGAAGTACCTATCTCAATGATTTTTTTTGAATGTTGTATCTGAGCGGGAATTTAAAAATTGCAGTTATAGGAAGAACTTCTTCGGGTTATTTAGTACACCTCCGAGCCTGCAGTTTCGAGGTATTGCAGCTGTTGCAGCTTTTACCTGCGAACAAACATGACCAGCCTATTGAAAGTATTGAGAATTACGGATTGAACTGTTCACTTCTGATTTTTCTTTACGGAATCTTCACCATCGCGATCTTTTGAACAACGTGTGTTTCTGATAGGGCAATTCGCTTACCAGACATTTTCCTTAAAAAAGACTATAATTTATCCAATAAAATTAACTTATTAAAGGTGTGTTATGTCATTAGGTAACGGTATAGAAAACAAGCTTTGGGAAATTGCAGACCAGTTACGAGCAAATTCCAGGCTGAAATCCTCTGAATATTCATTTCCTGTCCTCGGTCTCATTTTCCTCCGATATGCTGACCATAAGTTTTCTCACGCTGAGAAGGAAATCAAAAAGCAAACCTCAGGAGGACGGAGAGGCATATCCAAGACTGATTTTCAGGCTAAAGGTATTATGTCTCTTCCCGACAATGCCCGATTCTCATATCTATTGAATCTTTCTGAAGGTGAAAACATAGGTAAAGCTATCAATGAAGCAATGAAGGCCATTGAAGCTGAAAATGAAGAACTCAAAGATGTGCTTCCGAAATCTTATAACCGTCTGGAGAATGATGTTCTGATTGCCCTGCTTAAATTATTCTCAAGCATCCAGATGGATATTGAGGGAGATGTTTTCGGAAAGATTTATGAATACTTTCTCGGCAAGTTTGCCATGTCTGAGGGACAAAGAGGAGGAGAGTTTTTTACTCCTACATCCATAGTCAAGCTTATTGTTGATGTCATAGAGCCATTTCACGGGAGGATTTATGACCCGGCCTGTGGATCTGGTGGCATGTTTGTTCAGAGTGCCAAATTTGTTGAAAGGCATAAGAAAAGACCAAGTTCAGAGATAATGGCCTATGGTCAGGAAAAAGTAGCTGAAACAGTGCGGCTTTGCAAGATGAACCTTGCCGTGCATGGTCTGTCAGGTGATATAAGACAGGGCAATTCTTACTATGAGGACATCCACAATTCATTCGGCAAATTCGACTTTGTAATGGCTAATCCTCCATTCAATGTTAATGGTGTTGATAAGGAGAAGATAAAAGAAGATAAGAGGTTTTCATACGGTATCCCTAAGCCTGACAATGGCAATTACCTTTGGATAGAAATATTCCTTAGTGCTCTCAATGGAAATGGAAGAGCTGGCTTTGTCATGGCAAATTCAGCAAGCGATGCAAGGCAGTCAGAGCTTGAAATAAGAAAAAAGATTATTGAGGAAAATTATGTTGATGTGATGATTGCCATAGGGTCAAATTTCTTTTATACCGTAACTCTACCCTGTACCCTTTGGTTTTTCGATAAGGGGAAGAAAAAGACAGACCGCAAAGACAAGATACTTTTTATAGATTCTCGTCATATCTATAACCAGATAGACCGTGCCCATAGGGACTTTCTGCCTGAACAGATTGAGTTCATTTCAAACATTGTCAGGTTGTATAGGGGAGAACCTATCGAGACAGATAATGGAAGTGCCAAGCTGATGAAGGAACACTTCGCGAAGGGCAAGTATCAGGATATAGAGGGGCTGTGCAAAGTTGAGTCACTTGAAAAAATCATAGAGCATGGATACTCCCTGAACCCAGGGCGGTATGTCGGGGTTGCTGAAAAGCAGGAAGATGATTTTAATTTCTATGAGAGACTTGAAGAACTTAACGAAGAGCTTGAGCAGTTGAATGCTGAGGCAAAGGAGTTGGAAGAGAGGATTTCAGAAAATATAGTGACGTTATTAGAGCATAATAAATGATGGAAAAAGTAAGACTTGGGGAGATTGTCTCTTTCAAGACAGGCAAATTAGATTCTAACGCAGCAAAGCCAAGCGGAGAATATCCTTTTTTTACTTGTTCACAAGAGACATTTAAAACAGATACTTACGCTTTTGATACAGAAGCCGTTCTACTCGGAGGCAATAACGCAAACGGTATTTATCCCCTTAAATATTACTCAGGAAAATTTAATGCCTATCAGAGGACTTATGTAATACGCTCTTTGGATAAAAGCCGCCTTATCAATAGATATTTGTTTTACGCTCTTTATCCAAAATTGGATCTTCTAAGAACAATTTCTACTGGTGTTGCAACAAAATTTTTAACTTTAAGAATCCTTGAACATATTGATATTGAGTTGCCATTGTTACTAACCCAGCAAAAAATAGCCGCTATCCTTTCCGCCTATGATGACCTGATAGAGAACAACCTAAAGCGGATTAAAATTCTGGAGGAAATGGCACAGATGATTTACAGGGAATGGTTTGTCAACTTCCGCTTCCCAGAACATGAGAAGGTGAAGATGGTTAAATCGGAATTAAGGATGATACCTAAGGGGTGGCAGGTAAAAAAAATGTCAGAAGTTGCAGATGTAATCGATTGCCTCCATTCTAAGAAACCTAAAGCAATAGAAGAAGGCACAAAAATCCTTCTCCAGTTATTCAATATTGGTGATAGTGGGAAGATGGATATGTCAAAGAAGTTTTCCATTAGTGAAGAAGATTATGCTTTATGGACAAGAAGAATAGAAGCTTCAGAAGGAGACTGTGTAATCACGAATGTTGGTCGTATAGCGGCTGTTGGGCAAATTCCACAAGGTATAAAAGCTGCATTAGGAAGGAATATGACAGCAGTTAGAGCTAAACCAGAACATATGACTCCTTCTTTTCTAATTCAATATTTGCTCTCTCCTCATATGCAAAATGAAGTGCTTATGAAAAAA
>JBGQMP010000215.1:0-3493 GCA_041500685.1 Thermodesulfovibrionia bacterium
CAAGGGAAATTGATTAAAGGCGGGGATCGCCCCATCAGGGATAACAGGTATGGTAATACCGCGAACATCTGAGAGTGCGCGAAGGAGGTAGAGGCCATTCTGGAACCTCCGTTCGAAGATGAACGGCGCCCTCTGAAAGGCCGAATCACCCATGCCTGCCTGAAACCTGGTATAGGCGTGGATGGCAAAGTCGTGGTGGAGCCCCTGGTATTTGAATTGTGATATGAGACTACGAAATATCGTGTAGAACCACGGCCGAACAGCCAGAGAGAGGGCGATGGCCTTGAGCATAATACTTATCTGCGCCGGCAAGGCTGCTTCCCGCAGGTATCTCTTCCCTTCATCCATTACATGCCTATAGATATCCTTACGGTCAGTCGCTATAGCTCCGCCGGAAAGGGTAGCAAAGTTCTTGCCTCGGTTGAAGCTTGTAAAACTCACATCGCCATAAGAACCGACCGTTCTGCCGCATAACGTTGAACCTTGGGCCGAGGCGAGATCCTCTATCAGGAAGGTATCCTTGGACATCTCTTTAACCTGTGAAGCGGACTTGAACCATATCGGAAGTCCAAACATGTGCACCATGGTGATCGCCAAGATGTCGTCACTCATCACCGCAGGCAAGGCCTCAAGATCCATATTGAAGTTCTTAAGGTCTATATCACAGAGCCGCGGGACAAGCCCCGCTTTTTTGATAGGGAGTATGAGGGATGGGGCAGTATAGGCAGGAAGTATAACCTCTCTTTTCCCTGAAAGCCTTTGCAATGCCTTCAGGATAAGAAAATAGGCTGCCGTGCCTGAATTCGTCAACAGGCAATGCTTCCTCTGAGTTTGGTTCGCTATAGTCCTGGCAAACCCTTCCCGTGCCCCCTTTGCGAGAAGCCCATTCTTTATATCCTTGAATCCGACAGGGGTCCCGACAGAAGGAATCATCATCTCCGTTCGCCCCGAGCCCCCTTGTTTATCTCCACGAGAAAGACTGGAGGATTAACCCTCCACCAGGATGGAATCGGATGATAGATCACGCCTTTTTGAATACCTAATGAGCGTAACACACCTTTCATCTCACTTCTGGTAAATGCACGAAGGGGAAGTTTAATGTCAGGGTCATGGAGTCGAACTGTCTTGTATAAGGTAAAAATCCAGGGATTTAAGATATTTCTATAGTCAAAAATGACCTTTCCATGCTTATTGCAGACACGTAAGGCGTCCTGTATGAATGATGCTACTACTTTTCTATCAGGGATGTTCATAAACAGGTTCAAAATAGTCACCTCATCGAAAACCTCATCCTTAAAGGGTAAATACCTGCCATTACCTAAAATAAACAGGCTTTTTTTTCTGCCGGGAAATCGCTCTGCAGCTTGTTTTAACCAACCCCTCTCAAGGTCTATACAATAAATCCACTTTGATGCCGTTAATCGAAGGCTCTTGAGTAGGAGCCCTTCACCGGAGCCTATATCAAGCAGCCTTCCATGGTTCTTCAGGAGAGAGATTGCTTTTTGTCTGATCCTATGCGACAGAAAGCCTCCTGATGGCTCTTGAATTTCCTCCCTTTTTTCAATTATACCGCGTGCCTTTTTGGCAATATTAGCTATTATCCTCATTCATTTTTCTTTCTAATATCTTGGATGTAACTTCTAGAACCTCTTGCACTGATATCGCCTTCCAGCAATCCTGCGAATTGCAAGAATACCGCATGCAGGGTGCGCATGATACACGATGTTGTATAACGATGCTTTCATCTTTTCCCTTAACAGTTAAATATGCTGACTCACTTGGCCCCGCAAGGATGATGATGGGAGTGCCCACAGCCCGTCCAATATGGGCAGGGCCGCTGTCGTTGGTTATTAAAAGCGTTGCCTCTTTTAAGATAGCAGGGAGCACCTCAAGGGGGGTTTTGCCTGAGAGCACAAAAATCTTTTCACCACATTTTTCTTTGATGACATTGGCAAGTTCAATCTCCTTCTGTGTTCCAATTACCCCAAATTCTAGATAAGGAAACAACCCCTGCAACTTCTTCACCAATTGAGCATAACGTTCAATGGGCCATCGTTTTGCAGGCCAATCTGAACCTGGACTGATCAGAACGAAAGGATTTTTCGGGAAATTCCTCTCTTTGGATAAGAGATCTCCTGCCCTCTTTCTATTATTCTTAGAGATATAAAATTCTAACCTCTCATCGAATGCCCCGACAGATATGGCCTTGAGAATCTTGCCGTACAGCAGGACTTCATTCTCCATTTGCATAGTTTCTTCTGGTACCTTGATATGGTAAAAGAATCCCCTTCTCTCAGTGTTCCTTCCCACCCACTGTCCGGCGCTGATCAGCAGAAAGAGGAAAAACATCTTTATAGCTGAAAAATAGGATGTCTCAGGCATCAGATTGATGGCCATATCAAATCTTTTCTTTCTTAATTGCAGACCTGTTTTGAGGACCCCACGAAGAGTTATGGGTGACAAGAAAAGACCCGTGAGATATGGTTGGTCCTTTAAAATAATTCCTCTGCTCTCGGCACACAGCATAGATAGCGCAGATGACGGAAAGGCCCGCTTGAGCCCTCGCAAAAAAGGGATTGCGAGCACCAGGTCGCCAACACCTCCAAAATCAACAACAAGTATGTTTCTGGCCCCTTCCATACGCCTCTATTACTTCATGACATCTACTACTTTTCTCTCTTTGATTCGAGCCGAGAAAGCTGAGATCGTACAGCCTCAAAGACTTCATCTACTGTTATTAACTTCATACACTTGTGGTCTTTACAAACATCCTTGTTACACGGAGAACAATCAAGATCCTTTCTCAATACTATATGATTTTTACCATACGGTAACCATAATGGAACCACTGGAGGACCAATTGTAGAAACCGTAGGAAGACCCAGTGCGGCTGCTATATGTAATGGACCGCTGTTATTTCCTAAGAACAGGTTAGTTCTGCTTAGCATTGCTATAAGCTGCCTTATTGATATATTAGAAATTATCAATACATCATCTCCACATATCTGTTTTACTTTATCTAAAATGGCACCTTCGCCATGCCCAACAAATACAATTACATTTGCCGTTAATTCCTTTACTATTTTTTTTGCTACAAAACCAAACCTCTCAGATGGCCACATATTACTTTTATAATAAGCACCTGGATGAATTGCGACTGTTAGCTTGTTAGCATCTACGCCTTTAGCAGATAAGACATCAGATGCCCAACTAACTTCGCCTGCTGTAAGGAAAAGCTCAGGGGTAAATCTACTCGCGTCAGCCCCTAAACAACCAACCAATTCAGACATATGATCGACAAAATGCTTAATAGGCGTAAGCGAAGGTCCTTTCATATTAAAAAATATCTCTCGACCCGCCTCTTCGAAGCCTATTCTATACTTTGCTCTCGACGCATAAGCCATGAATGCCTGTTTAAGCTCATAGGTATTAAAAGGATCGATTACTAAATCAAAGTGTTTTTTGCGCATATCTTTTATAAACCAGCATAAGC
>JBGQMP010000216.1:0-3369 GCA_041500685.1 Thermodesulfovibrionia bacterium
AAGTTTTATCTGCTCCTTGATGATATCGAATCCTGTAACTTCTTCAGTCACAGGATGCTCAACCTGTATACGGGTGTTCATTTCTATGAAGTAGATATTACTGTCATGATTGACGATAAATTCTACGGTACCTACATTTCTGTATCGTATGGCGCGTGCAGCCTTAACGCCTAACTCTCCAATCTTCTTCCTGAATTTTTCTGTTGTCGAAATAGGAGATGGAGATTCTTCTATAAGTTTTTGATGTCTCCTCTGAATTGAGCAGTCTCTTTCATTGAGATGGATAATATTACCTTTATTGTCTGCCATAATCTGGACTTCTATGTGCCTTGCCTCGGGTATGTATTTCTCTATATAGAGTTCGCTATTACCGAATGCAGTTAGTGCCTCTCTCTGCGCCACATAAAGAGCCTGTTCGAGGTCTTTCTCCTCTTGTACTATCCTCATGCCATGGCCTCCTCCACCTGCAGAAGCCTTGATTATTACGGGGAAACCTATTTTCTTTGCAGCCTTCATGGCTGTCTCTTCTGTAGCAACAGGTCCGTCACTTCCGGGCACAACTGGCACACCCTTCCTTTTCATTATCTGTCTTGCCTTTGCCTTGTCACCACCGAGCCTTATATTCTCAGGTGTGGGGCCTATAAATGTTAGGCCGGAGGTAATACAGGCCTCAGCAAAATGGTAATTCTCTGATAGAAAACCGTACCCAGGATGAATAGCATCCGAGTCTGTTATCTCAGCAGCACTCAATATAGCAGGAATATTCAGGTAACTCTGGGTTGGGTTTGCAGGTCCTATACATACAGATTCTTCTGCAAGCCTGACATGGAGGGATTCTTTCTCAACGTCTGAGTAAACGGCGACTGTTTTTATTCCGAGTTCCTTACAGGCACGGATGATTCTGACAGCAATCTCTCCACGGCTCGCTATTAAGATCTTCTTGAATAGTTTCATATCAATTGGCGCGGTTACGGTTACGAAGCCCGTTTCGTCTGTCGGCCATGTCTTTCGGCTCTTTTACGTTGCCGGTTAACGTCACCGATACGGGTATCGTAGCCGTGCCCTTTTGACGTCTCCTTTGCTAATAGCTCTTTGCTCATACCGGCTCTATGAGAAAAAGGGGCTCACCATATTCAACGGGCTGACCATTTTCTACTAATACCTTTATAACAACGCCGTCTACCTCGCTCTCTATCTCATTCATGAGCTTCATCGCTTCAACAATACATAAAACCTGGCCCTTCTTTATTTTCGTTCCTAACTCTACAAATGGAGTAGCCTCAGGTGAAGGAGCCCTGTAGAAAGTGCCTACAATCGGTGAGGTTACGGTAATAAGCCTCGTCTCTTCTTCTGCTTCCTGCGTTACCTTTTCCTGGAGACCTCCAAATTTCTGTACCGATATCTCCATGGGTGATAACATCTTCTCTCTTTTGATTCTTACCTTTGTACCGTCTTTTTCCAATTGCAGTTCCGTAATATCCGTCTCCTTGAGAAGCTCTATAAGTTCTTTTAAATCATCGAGTTCCATTATTTCACCCTTTCTATATATTCGGATGTCCTTGTGTCCACTCTGATGGTATCTCCCTCGTTTATATGAAAGGGGACTTTAACCATAGTCCCTGTTTCTAATGTTGCTGGCTTGCCACTTCCTGATGCTGTATCTCCTTTGAATCCTGCAGGGTCTGTCTTTTTGACCAAAAGCTCGACAAAGGTGGGAAGTTCTACACTTAGTGGATCTTCTTTCCAGTAAAGTATTACAACGACCATATTTTCTTTGATAAATTTCTTTGTCTCACCGAGCTGATCAGCATTTAGGGGAACCTGCTCGTACGTCTCCACGTCCATGAAATAATACATGCCTTCCTGCATATAGAGGTATTGCATCTTCTTTTCTTCAAGCTGAGGGGTTTCCAATTTTTCACCTGACCTGAAGGTCTCTTCAAGGACGCTTCCGGTCCTGAGGCTCTTCAGTTTTGTCCTGACAATAGCTCCACCTCTTCCCATCTTCACGTGCTGAAAGTCTGTTATCTCGTAAGGTTCGCCTTTAAATTCTACTTTAAGACCCTTTCTGAAATCACTTGTTGAAACCAAGTCAAATACTCCTCCCAATCGAATGTGAACAATTTTACCATTTTTGATAAGATATTGCCTTAGATAAAAACATCCCTTTATCTTATGATATCGAGTTTTTTTGGAAGTGCTGTAAGAGTTTCAGATCCATCAGTAATTACCATCACCATATCCTCTATTCTCACTCCTCCTACACCTGGTAGGTAGATGCCTGGCTCAATGGTGAAAACCATATTCTCTTTCATAATCCCTCTTCTATTCTGAGTTATTCGTGGTAATTCATGGACCTGAAGACCAACTCCGTGGCCAGTTCCATGTCCGAAGAACTTACCATAACCTACCTTTTTTATAAAATTCCTGGCAGAATTGTCTACCTCTTTAGATTTTATCCCTGGGCAAACAAGAGAAATGGCTCTCTTGTTTGCCTCTAAAACAATTTGATAGATCTCCTTCTTTTTATTGATATCATTCCCTTTATCTATGAGCAAGGTCCTTGTCAAATCAGAAAAATAACCATCAGCCTCTGCACCCCAGTCTATAATTATAAGGTCACCATTTTTGAGTTTCCTTTCCGTTGGTCTGGCATGAGGCATAGCAGAATTCGGACCTGATGCAACGATTACTTTAAAGGGAAGATACCTGCAGCCCTTTTTTTCCAGTCTTTCTTCGAGTCGCTGTGCTATGGATTTCTCCCTTATCCCCTGTTTGATGTATGGCTTTACTTCAAGAAAGGCGGTCTCTGCACGCCATATCGCCTCCCTGATTAAACGTATTTCAATGGGATCCTTTGTTTGCCTCAACCTTTCAATAAGACCTGTAATGGCCTTAAGGTTCAGGTCTTCTGGTAACTTTCTGAAAAAATCATAAGAGACAGAAGACTCAAAGCCGAGTTTCTTGATGCCAATCTTTCGAGAAAGGTCTTTTATCGCTTTTATCATCCCTTTTTCCCCGATGATGAAATCCCAACCTTTCACCTCCCTTTCCACCTGTTCTATGTATCTAAAATCTGTTACGAAGATATTTTCTTTCTTTGTGATGAGGAGAATGGCCGATGAGCCTGGAAAACCGGTAAGATACCGAATATTATGTATATCTGTGACGAGGAAGCCATCAATTCCTTTCCTTTTGAAGGACTCCTTTGCTCTATCGAGCCGGAGTGTATAGTGAGTGACGGATGATTGAATTTTAGCGCGGTTCATTAAATGATATTCTCTCTACTCGCTGTAAGGTTTCTTTTACGTTATTCCGCACTTGATGCGGAATCCAGGGTTTCTTGTGAAAAGGCTGACACATTTGTTA
>JBGQMP010000217.1:0-3347 GCA_041500685.1 Thermodesulfovibrionia bacterium
GCATATTTCTCTACTGGTTTAAATGCTGTGAAGGTTTTAACTATCTTCTCTATATCCTCAGGTCGTAAGTAATTCTGATTCTTGCCACTTAGATACTCACTGCTGGCATCTATAAACAGCACATCTTTAGTTTTCTTGCCTTTATTAAATAGCAAGATTGCTGCAGGGATTGTTGTGCCGAAAAATAAATTAGGTGGAAGACCAATAACAGCTTCAAGGAGATTTTCCTCAACAAGTTTTCTACGAATTATTCCCTCTGAACCTCCCCTGAAAAGCACACCGTGTGGAACAATAACTCCTACCTTTCCTTCTCCTTCTATGGCAATCTCTACCATGTGACTGATAAAGGCATAATCTCCTTTGCTCTTTGGCGGTATTCCTCGCCAGAAGCGGTGGAACCGGTCATTCTCAGCATGGTCAGCGCCCCATTTATCGAGAGAGAAGGGCGGGTTGGCAACAACAATGTTAAATTTCATTAAACTGTCGCCTTCTATCAGTTTTGGATTCGTTATAGTGTCGCACCATTCTATCCTGGCATTATCAAGTTCATGGAGGAACATATTCATTCTGCACAATGACCATGTGCTTCCATTGCTTTCCTGCGCTGCAAGAAAAAAGTTGTGGTTAGGAACTTCCTTTGCTACCCGAATGAGAAGCGATCCTGAACCACCTGTAGGGTCACATATGCGGTCGCCTGATTTTGGATTAAGGAGTTTTGCAAGAAGAGTAGATACTTCAGGTGGTGTATAGAATTCTCCAGCCTTTTTACCAGCGCCGGCAGCAAACCTTGCTATAAGATATTCATAGACATCGCCTATTACATCTCTGTTGCCGATCCTTGAAGGCCGCAGGTCAAGTTTTGGGTCATTAAAGTCTTCAAGTGAGTGCTTCAGACGACGATTCCGTTCTTTTGTTTGTCCAAGGTTAGCATCACTATTAAAATCAATACTGCGGAAAACATTCTCAAGCTTTGTCTTGTTTGCATCCTCAATCTTTTCAAGTGCGATATTTATGAGCTCGCCTATGTTTGCAGCATCACGCTTGGAATAGAGATAGTCGAAATCGCTTCCCTCCGGAACTATGAATCGCTCACGGCTTAAAGCGCGTTCAACTCTTTGTTTGTCACCGTGATACTTCTTCTCATATTCCTCACGTTTATCTTTCCAAAGGTCGCTCAAATATTTAATAAAGAGCATTGTGAGGATATAGTTTTTATATTCTGATGGATCTACAGCGCCCCTGAATGTGTCGCATGCACGCCAGACAATATTATTAATCTCATCTTGTGTGATATGCTCAGTCATTGGATTCCTCCTGTTTCTCGTTATTTTTCTTTTTTACTGCTTTAAGGCAAACAACTTTGATGAGCTGGGTTCGTTTTTCTTGAAGCTGACCCAGAAGAGAACGTTCTTTCTCAAGCAAGGTATCCAGTTTGATGATTGTCTTCTGAGTCTCTATATCAGGAATATCTATTGGCAAATTCTCAAAGGCAGATTTCGGGACCATTGGCATATGTGTACCTCGACGGGCAATGTTATGCAGGTATGCCTGTGCAGGAGCTTGCATGATGAACCATGCAAGATATTCAGGGAGTATATTTTCATTTCTTAATCTGAGAATAAAAAAGTAGCTTGCAGCAATGGTATCCACAAGAGACTCCTTTATAGGAATTGCATAATTGCGATGACCACGTGCAAGAAAAAGGATATCACCTTTATTTACTATGTAACGCTCAGCATCATATTTTAGATTTATTTTATACAGATCAGTGGCTCCCAGATTCTGGAATTCATCGAAATCCCTTATCTGAATAACCTTATAAGTTCCATTAGGGTCAGCTTCTATCTTACCCCGAAACTGATAGCCAATCTGAATATCTGCAATCTCCTTAATTTTTTGTTTCATAATTATTGTTAGGCCGCCTAACATAGACGGCCATTTAATCAAAGTTTTTACTCGCCGGCTGTCCCAGCCTGAGTGAAAGCAAAAGGCTCTGTGTTTGTGGCACAGAGCCTTTTATGTCAGCTACAGGTTTTATCTCAATGCTTTCAAAATTATCAATGAACCATACTTTATACTTCATAATAAATAATACCATAAAACTCAATATGATTGCAAGTTTTTTTTGAAGTATTTTATATACATACTCTATTATTAATTATAATACAAGCTAACTATTTGTAATAATTATATTATTTATTAGGTTGGTCCAGCGTTTCTGAATCTTGTCTTCCTTGCAGGGTGAAGTACAACTCTGAACTTGTTTCAGGGGAAGTATGAGATTGAAGCTGGTATAGTGCCTTAGCGAAGAATAATTAACCTAACCAACCCCTTCGTTTAAGGAGAGAACCGTAGGGTCAGGCTTGTTTATTGCACTTTGACAAACTCTGCTACTGCTCCGATGATTTGAAATACCAATTTCCCCGTAGGTGTTGTTGTATCAAGGTTATCGTCATAAGAAATGAAGTGAATGCCTAATAACCCCAATTCGTCAAGGGTATTAATAAGGTCTTTAAGGGACCTACTGAGACGATCCAGTTTCCAGACTAAAAGAACATCAAATTTTCTTTTTCTGGCCTCACACATCATGTCAGCAAAAGCTGGGAAATGGTATCTTTCGTCTGGCACACGAACTGCCGGCTGAACAGTTACATGGCTTCTGGCCTCTTATTTAATTGTGAAAATAATTAGGACCAGCGACCATTTATTCCATTGTCATTGTTCACTGTAAATAAAGGCAATTTCGCTTGACAAGATGGATATCTTCTTGATACCGTTAACCGTTCTGAATCAAGCCTGTCCCTGAAATAAATTCAGGGCAAGTCTTGGCGTCAGGCCAGGGTTCAGGACAACTTTTAAAACTAATTACATAGGGAGGGGAAATGACAAAGGCAGAACTCATTGATAAGATTTCTACAGGTACAAAAATAAGTAAGGCGGATGCTGCAAAGGCCTTGGACTCTACGTTAAACTCGATCAAGGGAGCTTTAAAGAAAGGGCAAAAGGTTACCCTTGTTGGATTCGGGACTTTCTCAGTTGTCAAAAGGAAAGCCAGAAAAGGCCGTAATCCCAGGACAGGCGAGGTTATCTCAATACCTGCAGCGAAGATCCCAAAGTTTAGAGCCGGCAAGACCTTCAAGGATGCAGTGAAATAGATCGGCTGTAGCCTTTTTTCATATTCAAATCTTCTCAGCAGGTACGTTTTCGGATATATAATCTATTACCCAAATCCAGCGATAAATACTGGATAAAATATTCTTAAAATCTATCAAATCAGCCATAGACAGGCATTCCCTCATGATATAAACTATCTTCATTACAATCACCAGGAGGGTGAAGATGAAGAA
>JBGQMP010000218.1:0-3347 GCA_041500685.1 Thermodesulfovibrionia bacterium
AACCCCTTCCTCCTGCATATGGTGATCAGGGACTAATTCAACAACTATTCTTTAATCTGATAGCCAATGCTGTTAAGTTCACAAGACTCAAAGAGACCGCAATAATTGAAGTCGGAGGATACGTTGAGGGTTCAGGGGATGTTTATTATGTCAGGGATAATGGTATTGGTTTTGATATGCAGTATGCAGATAAATTATTTGGTGCCTTTCAACGTTTGCACAGTGGAGAGCAATTTGAGGGGACGGGCATTGGGCTTTCTATTGTGCAGCGGGTTGTTAACCGACACGGCGGGCGAGTATGGGCTGAAGGGAAATTAAATGAAGGAGCAACATTTTATTTCTCGCTCCCGGAAAAGGTTTAAGGAAATCTTAATCCCAATTCAATCCTTGCGAGACGGGAAGGTTATGACAGTGGAAGCAGAGGTGGCAAGATAACAAATGATTGTTTCTTAAGAGATTGACAAAAGTATCATATATCATATAACATATGTCACATATCATATGTATGATAGGAGGTCATTTATGAGAAGAACCACAATATTTGCTGATGATGATCTGATTAACGAAATTAAGGAAATTTCAAAGGAAGAGAACAGGAGTGTAGCCGACATTCTACGAGAAGCGATGCAGGTTTATATTAAACAAAAAAGACATAAACAGAAAAAGATATCTTTTATCGGTATTGGTAGCAGCGGGAGGAGAGATATTGCCGAAAGGCATGAGGAGTTACTTTGGAAGAAAGCTACAAAATAGAATCTGTCGTTATTGATACAGGTATTATCTATGCACTTGCAGATAAAAATGATTCATGGCACAAGAAGGCTTTTGAATTTGTAAAGATTTTTAAGGGCAAACTGATTATTCCTTTACCAGTCATACCGGAGGCATGTTATCTTTTAAACATTTATCTGGAACAATCTGCCGAGATTTCTTTTATTCATTCCTTGATCAATAGAGAGCTTAGAATTGAATATTTCCATGCCAATGACTTGATACGGTGCGCAGAACTTTTAAAACAATACGATTATCTTAATCTTGGGTTTGTTGATGCAACTATTGTAGCCGTTTCAGAGAGATTAAAGATACGTAAAATTCTTACTACTGATAGAAAACATTTTTCCGCGGTAAAACCCAAACACTGTGAAGCCTTTACCTTGTTGCCTTGAACGACTTTTTGATATCTCAAGTTTCAAACTTCAGGAACCCGTATCTCCATCATCTTCCTGAGAGACGGGAAGGTTATGATGGTAGAGGCTGAAGTGTTGGAAAGGTAGAGTAGGGTGCTTGTGAGTGAATCAGGGCTTCAGCAATAACCCTGGCAAAGTCCGAGAGTGTCTCATCCCTGGCTCCACAGATCACATAATTATCCCATTTGTGCAGTATCTTTAAAATATCATCTCTGTCTTCAATGACTTCAACGGATTTACCTTTGGATCTTATACCATCTGCGAGGTCCTGGCTTGATATATCTTTACTCGCCGTTCCACCAGCATAAAAGATAGGCAAAAGGATGAGGTGGTCAGAGTCATCGAGGTTCTGTGCAAACGCCTCAATGTATTCCTCTTTCATCATCCTTGTTGGCCCGAAGCCATGGGGCTGAAAGATATAACAGATAACTTTTCTGATGTTCTTCATCGCCTGCATGAGAGAAGAGATTTTATGTGGATTGTGGGCATAGTCGTCAATCACAAGCCGTTTCCCGTCATTGAGATGGACATCAAAGCGTCTTTCTATACCTTGGAATTCGTGGAGTATGCTGGCGATATCATTAACAGGGATTGCCATTTCTGAAAGTATTGCTATACAGGAAAGGGCATTATAGAGGTTGTATCTTCCCGGAAGAGAAAGGACAAAATGAATACCGTTTAAGGAAAAGTCTGTACTGAATTCGTTTAAAACAATATCGGTTGCTCTGTATTTTGATGGAGAATCTATGGAAAATGTGATTGCATCTTTCGTTATGATTGTTTTGAGTTTCTGATCGTCAGCATTTATAACAACCATTTTCTCTGTGTTGTCGATAATGGTTTTGAACATCTCAGCAGTAACCTCTATAGCGTGGTGGTCAAGGTGTAGGTTTAAGAGTATCACATGCTCAGGTTTATATCTGGTAATCGTGCCATCTGACTCGCATACCTCCATGATAAGGATATCACTGTCTTCTGCTAAGGAATTCCCCGGATGTGTTTCTGTCTTGAATTGCCTTACCCTGCCTCCGCCAATAAAATTTGGTTTAAGTCCTAGCCTCTGCATCAGAAATGTGAGCATCCCTGAAGTCGTTGATTTCCCGCTTGTTCCGGCAATAGCAATGGTTTTAAATTCCGATGCGAGCTCTGCAAGGTATTCCGGTCTTGTCTTAATCGGTATTCCCAGCGATGTTGCTTTTATGAATTCCGGCCTGTCATGTTCTACTGCTGTGCTGAAAACTACAAAATCGAAGGAACGATCAAGTGCGTTTCCGTCCTGGGGTACGATAAGAATACCTTTAGTCTTTAATAATGTGTACAGAGGATGTGCTGGATTACTGTCAAAACTTCTGTCTGATCCTATTACCGTATGGCCTCTGTCAGCCATAAAGGATGCTATTGCAGATACTCCGCTTCCACCGATGCCTGAGAAGAATATCTTTAATGGCCTATTCACCATGGAGTATTATACCTTTCTTCTATCCTATTTGATAATCTCGAAAATGTCATTCTGAATTTATTTCAGTTTGAAAGTCACAGGTCTGCATGAATACCCGGATAATTTTGACTTTTATTCTCATATGTGTCATAGTATTAATGAAGTTTTAGAAGTTTTTGTCACTGAAGATGCCACGAAGACTTTTAGCTTTGTGGCTTTTTTTTTATTGTGGTCATTCTGAGACTTTAATTTATATGTAAGGAGGTAAAAAGATGGCTAACGGAACAGTAAAGTGGTTTAATGAGTCCAAGGGTTTCGGCTTTATCACACAGGAAGACGGCAGTGAGGTATTTGTTCACTATTCTTCTATCCAGAGCAATGGATATAAGTCCCTTGCCGAGGGTGATACAGTTAGCTTCGATACTGAAAATGGCCCAAAAGGTCTCAAGGCAATCAATGTGGTTAAAAACTAATTAACTGTAAATGACCCCCCTGCACGTCAGGGGGGTCATTTTGAAAGGAAAAAATGACACATAGAGAAAAGACTGCCGCAAAGATGGAGAAAGTGCAACAAAGACTCGATTCAGGTCTGATTTCTGAACATTTCCCCGGGGTTTCAAGCATCGTTATTAATGTGGCAAACTCTTATGGAGAAAGAAACCCGATTACCGTATTACGTACTCTTAATTTTTGGCCTAACAGTTATGCATATTTTAATATTG
>JBGQMP010000219.1:0-3345 GCA_041500685.1 Thermodesulfovibrionia bacterium
AGTCTTTAATAAGCACCATGGAGATGTGAAGTGGGTAGTGTATAAAAACCTCCATCTCACACTCAAATTTCTCGGCAGGACACCAGAAGATTTGATACCTAAGATAGGTGAGTCCCTTTCTCGAATAGTATTATCTTATAAACCCTTTTGTATTAAAATATATGACGTAGGGGTATTTCCAAATAGAAAATACCCAAGGGTTATATGGGTTGGAATTGGAGATTCAGAGATCCTGGAAAGACTTCAAAGGGATATTGAAGATTCTATGGCATTGTTAGGATATCGAAGAGAAGAGAGAGAATTTCATCCTCATTTGACAGTCGGAAGAGTGCGTTCCCAAAAAGGAATGACAAATCTGATTCAAGAACTCGATAATTTTAAAGGTAAAGATTTTGGGAGTATTGACGTCCATACAATAAGATTAATGCAGAGTGAACTAAGACCCACGGGGGCAAAATATTTTTGTTTATGGGATATACCTATAGAAAGGGGGAAGGATGAGCGATAAGGAAAAGACAAAGGCACTTGAGATGGCGATTTCACAGATTGAAAAGAGTTTTGGGAAAGGTGCTATCATGCGGCTTGGGGCAGAGGGAGTTGCTGAAGGCATTCAGATAATTCCTTCAGGCTCTTTAGCCCTCGATATCGCAACAGGAGTCGGTGGTTTTCCGCGAGGGAGGGTTATGGAGATATTCGGTCCAGAATCCTCAGGTAAAACCACATTGGCTTTAAGTGTCATTTCTCAGGCACAGAAGGCAGGAGGCACCGTAGCCTTTATTGATGCAGAACATGCCCTTGATATTAATTATGCACAGAAACTCGGTGTAAAAATAGAAGACCTCCTTGTGTCACAGCCAGATACAGGAGAGCAGGCCCTTGAGATTGCAGAAGCCCTTGTCAGGAGCGGAGCCGTTGACATTATCGCCATAGATTCAGTTGCTGCTCTTGTACCTAAGGCAGAGATCGAGGGGGAGATGGGTGATTCCCTTCCAGGGCTCCAGGCAAGGCTTATGAGCCAGGCCCTGAGAAAGCTTTCCGCTGCAATTGCAAAATCGAACACAACAGTAGTATTCATTAATCAGATAAGGATAAAGATAGGTGTGATGTTTGGTAATCCAGAAACAACTACAGGAGGAACAGCATTGAAGTTTTATTCCTCCTTGAGGCTTGATATAAGAAGGATAGATAATATTAAAGAAAATCAGGAGACCGTCGGTGGAAGGGTGAGGGTAAAGGTAGTAAAGAATAAAGTGGCTCCTCCTTTCAAGCAGGCTGAGTTCGATATCTATTTCAATGAAGGGATTTCACGGGTTGGAGAGATTGTTGACCTCGGTGTTGAAAAGGGCATCATCGAGAAATCAGGGGCGTGGTATAGCTATGGTGGAAATAAAATCGGTCAGGGCCGTGAAAATGCAAAAGAATTCTTAAAAAACAATAGAGATGTTGCAGAAGAGATCGAGAAAAAGATCATTGAGTCTTGTAACATAAGGAGATAAGTATGGATATTATTACACTTTTGAAAAAGGCCACTGACATGAATGCTTCAGACCTTCATATAAAGGTCGGTTCTCCCCCGGTACTCAGAATCAATGGAGAGCTCACTCCCCTTACGTCAGAGAGAAGGGTTAGTCCCGAGGATGTTTTGAAGATTGTCTACTCGGTTTTGACGAATGAACAGAAGGAGCTCTTTAAAAAGGCGAAGGATATTGACTTTGCCTATGGTGTTCCCGGAGTTGGAAGGTTCAGATGCAACGTCTTTATGCAGAGGGGAACGTTAGGGATCGTCTTCAGGGTTATTCCCATGAGGATACCTACTATCGAGGAATTACACCTCCCAGACATTCTTAAAAAGATTTCTATGGAACAGAGAGGTTTGATTCTCGTCACAGGGACAACAGGTAGCGGTAAAACAACTACCCTCGCTGCCATGATAGACCTGATCAATGCAAACAGAACAGCACATATCTTAACGATTGAGGACCCGATAGAATACACCTACAGAGATAAAAGAAGTATTGTCAACCAGCGGGAGATAGGTAGCGATGCCGATTCCTTCAGCAAATCATTAAGGCAAGCCCTCAGACAGGACCCTGATGTCATACTTGTCGGGGAGATGCGTGATTTCGAGACAATCCAGACAGCACTGGTTGCTGCTGAGACTGGTCATCTTGTTTTAAGCACCCTTCATACAACAGATGCGACTGAGACAGTCAATAGAATCATCGCTGTATTTCCTCCTTACCAGCATAAACAGGTAAGGATACAACTTGCATCGGTATTGAAGGCTATCATATCGATGAGACTGATACCGAGGGCAGATGGAAACGGAAGGGTTCCGGCTGTTGAGGTTCTTGTTGCTACAATGACCGTAAAAGATTGTATCCTCGATCCAGACAAAACAAAATCAATTCCTGACGTTATTGCACAAGGGACACTCCATTATGGTATGCAGACGTTTGACCAGTCCCTCTTTCACCTCCTTAAATCAGGTTTCATAACTTATGAAGAGGCATTGAGAATGGCTACGAATCCTGATGACTTTGCCCTCAGGGCAAAAGGTATCCAGTCAGCAAGCGACCTTACATTGGGAGAGCAACCGACCCCGCAGGCTGAAGGCAAGATGAAAATTGAGAGGTTTGGAAGATAAGGCAAGGCAGTATGCCTTAAAGCTCCTGAGCTATAGGGGAAGAAGTGTGGGGGAACTGGAAAAGAGGCTCAGAAGAAAAGGGTTCCCTGATCATGTGGTCTCCTCTACTATCAGGCATCTTAAGCATATAGGTCTCCTTGATGACAAAGCACTGGCTGAGGCCCTGAAGAGAGAGGCAATGATAACAAAATTGCTTGGTCAATATGGTGCAAGGAAGTTCATGCTTGGAAGGGACATATCCAGGGAGATTATTGATTCGATGTTCATTTCGGATGAGAAGGAAGACATCGAGAACGCTCAAAGGCTTGTAGACAAAAAACTGAGGATTATGGAGGGTCTTCCGGCCGAAAAAATAAAGAGAAGGCTCTATAATCTTCTTCTGAGGAAGGGTTACTCTTTCGAAACGATAGAGTCTGTATTGAAGAAAAGAAACTTTAAGGAGGATTAAAATGAGGAAAAGTATTCTCGCTGTCTTGATACTCTCATTCCTTTTAGGAGTGGGATGTATAAAGTCGATACGTTACTCTGAAGAGGAGATAAGGGGATTTTCTCCAGAAACTCAGGATCATATAAGAAAGGGTGAAGTTGTGCTCGGAATGAGTACACAAGAGGTCAGGTATGCATGGGGATCACCTGATTCCGTAAGACTCCTCGAACCCCTTGAAGGAAAGCCAAGAGAAGAATGGATTTATTCCACA
>JBGQMP010000220.1:0-3328 GCA_041500685.1 Thermodesulfovibrionia bacterium
ACCTATTTTTATATTCATGTTATTTTATGCATCCTATAAAGGAGTAGATATGGCTATAACAAGAGAGCTTCTTGAGATATTAGCATGCCCGAAATGCAAGGGAGGCATCAAATTGATCGAAAAGTCTACGACCCGTGGAAAGGATGGACTCATTTGTGAAAAGTGTAAGCTCCTCTATCCTATAAGAGATGGCATACCCGTTATGCTCATAGATGAAGCAGTACCATTGGGTGAAAATGAGCGTTGAATATGAGATATTAGATCCAAGGCTTCCCTTGATTCAGAATGCTGACCTGAATGAAAAGATGGTACTCGTCAGATTTGACCACAATGTTGTAAAGGATGGTGAGATCAGAGACCCTTACAGGATAGACCGTTCCTTCGGTACCCTTTACAACATAGTAGAGCGCGGTGGCAGGCCCATCCTCATGACCCATGTAGGAAGGCCAAGAGAAAAAGAGACAGGTGAAATCAGGTGCAGGCCTGGCGAATCAGTCGAGCCTATCGTTGGGTATCTTGAACGTAAGTTGCACACAAGGTTTCATATCCCTAAGTTCTATGAAGATCCGAAGTTTGGAATTCCCAGTATCGACACATCCATCAACATTGCTATCCGTGAACTGAGAGAGAGAAAGATAGGAGGAATATACCTTCCTAACACTCGCTGGTTTCAGGGTGAAGAAGCAGAAGGAGAACAAAGAGATAAACTTGCAATCCAACTTGCAGGGCTTGCAGATATCTTTGTAAATGATGCCTTCGGTTCATGGCAGCCACATTCATCGACATACGACATAACAAAATACCTTCCCTCTTACGCAGGCTTTTTGATGCAACGGGAGATCATTAATTTGAACTCTGTTATCAATCCCCATAGGCCTTTCCTGGCTGTCGTGGCTGGTGCCAAATACGACACAAAGATAAAGCCCCTTTACGCAATCTATGAGAAGGTTGATCATCTGATTTTAGGAGGCATGATTTATAACACCTTTCTCTGTGCAAAATATGGAATCTCAATTGAAGGTATCCAGGAGAAGGACATCTTTGCTGCAAAGGATCTCGTAGAGAAGGACAGGGCGAATAAAAAGATTATCGAGCTGCCATATATCGTGGAGTCAGATACGATGGAAGGTAAGATTGAAGGTAAATACAGGACTATATCGATAAAGGACTTCCAGGAAGGCAAGAAGTACGGTTATATCCTTGATATAGACCCTGAATCATTCAAAGATCCCATCCTGATAGAAACTCTCTTAGGTGCCAGGACAATCTTCGTCAATGCTGTAATGGGATACACACCTCATTTCACAGCAGGGTCAGAGGCATTAGATAGTACTATAGACCAAAATAGAATTGCCCTTAAGATGTATGGCGGTGGTGACACGCTCCAGGAGTTTAAGAGTCTCTGCCCCGGCCTTTACCTTTCTGTCCTGGATAATACTCAATATTATTTTTTTACTGGTGGCGGTACTGTCTTGACTGCTATAGAACAGGGAGGCCCCTATGGACTCAAGCCCGTACAGGCATTGATGGAAAAACAAGGACTCACTGGCTCCTCCTGAAGTACCAGCTGAATACCTTCTCTATATTTGCGGCTATACTATCTTTTGCATTTATTATGAATATCCTGCCTTCTATCTGGAAAAGTTCCTTTTCCATTCTTATAATTTTTGGAGGATTAACATACTTCACTTTTAACTCATCTTCAAACATGGGGACAATCTTGTCCTTCATCCTTAGCTCCGTATCCACAAAAAAAATTCCTATTTCGGGTAAAAGGTCTGAGAGCCTCCCGAAAAAGGCAGTTATTTCCTTCTGGTATATCTGTTTCGGGGGAGAGGATTTTATCTCCATATATAATATCGATCCGTCTACCTTTACGATAAGGTCATAGTCTCCACCCACCTTCGTCCTCTTGAATTTAATGCCCCATATTGCCTCTGCAGCAAATTCCACCTTAAATGTCTCTGCCACAAACCATTCGAGGGTTTCACCGAAACTCTTTATCGGTCTGAGGGAAAGTCTGAAGCCGTCAGATACTTTTTCGACAAGGCCTATTTTTCTCATATACTCAAGATAGTCTCCCGTCACTTCTGAAGTTGCATACCGAGTAACATTCTCGAGTCTGAAAAACCTCTGGTGTTTGATAACATCCCTCAGGAACAGGCGGAAGGAATATTTCTTCATCATCTCATAATAACTACTCTGGAATTCTTTGTTTGGCAGGAGTAAGTCCTCGGAAGGTTCTTTTTTATAAATCCTGAAACCCCGGCGCTTCAAAAGCACATCCAGCGGCGGTGTGAGTTCTGAGAGTGTCTTTCTGAGTCTTTTTACTTCGTCACGAAGGTACTGAGCTTCATCAAGGAATTTCTCGGACATTGCTTATGCAAACTTGACGGCTATCCTTCTGTGTCTCGGACCATCAAACTCGCAGAAAAAAATAGACTGCCACGTTCCCAAGAGGAGCTTGCCCTCATCAATAATCACATGAATAGATGTGCCAACGAGAGTAGATTTTATGTGGGCATCGGCATTTCCTTCCCTGTGAAAATAATTCATATCCTGTGGTGCGAGTCTGCTGAGGGTATTCAGTATGTCACGCTGCACGCTTGGGTCAGCACCCTCATTGATAGTGATCCCCGCAGTTGTGTGGGGGACATAAAGATAGCAGATACCATCTTTAACCCCTGCTTCTTTCACAGCCTCCTGAACCATTCCGGTAACATCAATAAATTCAACCCTTGACCTGCTCTTAACATTGATATACCTGACCATTTAATCCCCCATGATAAATGAAAAATAACCGAATTCCTTTATTTTAAATTTTTAATTTCAAATTTTGCATTTCACTAAAAACCTCCTCATAAAATCCTTCATCAACACTAAACTCAATTGCAAGGGCAACAAGATTTTCAGGTGTATTCAGCCCTCTGAGTCTCATTATATCTTTTTCTGTCGTGACAATCCAGTCGGCATCACTCCTTTTCGAATCCTCCATGATCTTTCTCAAATCTCTCGAAGTGAACCTGTAGTGGTCCCGGTAAGATTTAAACCCTCTTAAATCTATACCTGCGGATAAAAGAGTCCCTTTGAACGACGCTGGATTACCGATACCGGAAAAACCGAAAAATCTCTTCTTTAATGCCCATTCAAGAGGAAAGGTATTAGCAGATACTGTCGTAAATTTTGAAGGTCTGTGTTCAGCAAAATAAATAGGCGCCTTTGTATTATGTTGTCTTATTTCTTTAATAAGACTATTGATTGACCGTTGACTTCTATCCCCCCCTCCCTCACCCTCCCCCCTCGAGGGGGAGGGGTGGGTGGGGGGGAC
>JBGQMP010000221.1:0-3318 GCA_041500685.1 Thermodesulfovibrionia bacterium
CTCTATTCGTTCTAATAAGATAGTATGTTCAATGGGTTTTTCCACATAATCATCAACGTCGAGTTGCACACCTGTTTCTAATTCGTATCGACGCCTGCTGGCATCTTGCCTTACGCTGCTCAGAATAATGATGGGTATATGGGCATACTTAGCCCATCGAGGATCTTTCAACTCTTTGCAAACTCCAAAACCATCCAGCCTAGGCATGAGGAGATCCAGAATCATCAAATCAGGTTTTTCCTCTTTAAGCTTATTCAGGCCATCAATCCCATCTCGGGCAGTGACTACCTGATAGCCATGGGCCTCAAGGATAATGCTGATAGCTTCTAAGATATCCGGATCATCATCTACAACCAGGATTTTTGTACTCATCATATCCTCCAAAAATTCATAGCCATAAACTTACTGTTTATAGTATAGGCCTTGGTAATAAACTGGCCCTTTCTACGATATTAGGTACGATGTCTTCCCAGGCCACGGCCATGATATGGATGCCATGGATACCATCTATTTCTTTCAATTGTTCGATAATCTCCAGAGTTATCTTCACCCCCTCTTCCCTGACATTTTTGGCATCCTCTAAACGGGTAACTATCTCGTTCGGTACACTGACTCCGGAGACATTATCCCTCATATAGCGAGCCATGCCTACAGACTTTATTGGAATTACTCCTGCAAGAATATGAACCTGTTTATCCAATCCCTGATCTCTTAGCATCTCCATCCACCTGGCAAATTTATTCACATCATAAACAGCCTGGGTTTGAATAAAGTCTGCGCCAGCTCTTACCTTTTTAGCAAGTCTGGTAACTCTGTACTCAAAAGGGTCTGCAAAAGGATTTTCAACTGCTCCAATAAATAAGGGAACTTCTCCAGAGATATCCTCTCCGCAGAGAAACTTTTTTTCATCCCTCATGGTCTTAAGGGCTTGAACGAACTGAATAGAATCGATATCATAGACACATTTCGCTGTTGGATGATTGCCAAATTTGTGGTGGTCACCTGAAAGACAGAGTATATTTCGAATTCCTAAGGCAACAGCGCCCAGGATGTCACTCTGGATAGCGATTCGATTGCGATCCCTGACCACCATCTGCATTACAGGATCAATACCCATCTCCTTCAGGATGACACAGCCACTCAAACTTGACATGCGGACGATGGCTGTCTGATTGTCCGTTACATTCATAGCATCACAATATGATTTGAGGAGGTCACCTTTCTTTTGAATGACCGAGGTAGAGGTACCCTTCGGAGGACCCACCTCAGCAGTAACTGCAAAATAGCCTCCTTCCAATACCTTCTCTAAATTACTTCCGCCTTTCATCTCCTCTTTCTACCTCCCTACGAATCTTTTTTCTCTGCTTGTGCTTCAGAGTCTGCTATATGCTCCAATACTATCCGACGAGGTCCTCCGTACATTCCGGTTGACCAGTCCCTGGGAGGTTTAATTTCGGACAGCTTTTCCAGAGTACCGAGTTTCTTCATTCTCTCCAAAATCAGGTACCATGCGCAGTCCACATCCTGGCTTATTTCGCATTTACCATTATTCGTTCCGCCGCATGGTCCATTCATAAGGGACTTTGCGCATCGGGCAATAGGACATATCCCGCCGGTTACGTGGAGTATGCAGTTTCCGCATCCTGCGCAGAGTTCTGTAAATATCCCTGCTTTTGGAACAGCTCCGTAAAACTCTGTATTGATGCCTGGATATACAGGAATACTTCCGATTCTTTCAGAGAGAAAATTCACTCCAACACCGCAAGCCAGAGAGAGGACCACGTCGGACGTCCTCACATCATCCATTACAGGCTCAAAAAATTCCGGTTCACAATGTCTCTCGATTGCAGCTTGCTTAATCTCCATTTCCAGACCTTCCTGAGAAGCCTTTATCCTGAGCATGGAAGCGAGTATCTCCGCCTCTTTGCCTCCGCCTGCATGACAGATTGCAACGCAGGTGTTGCAACCAAACACAAGAACCTTCTTAAAATTCTTTATCATATCCCATATTTCTTCAAAGGGCTTCTGTTTGCCAACAATCATTACTCTTCACTCCTTTTCATCCCGCTTTGTCTGCATATCGCAAGCCATATGGGTGAAGGACCGAGTTTACGAATTCTTTCTGTAAATTCGGTACAGATTTCAGCCCACTTTGGGCCCATCGCTGCAGAGAGATTATACATCTCCAGGCGTGCAGGATCGATACCCACTGTCGATAGCAATTTTTTTGCATATGTAACTCTTTTTGCTGCATACATATTACCTTCCAGGTAATGACATTGCCCCTGCAGTCAGCCAGCCACGAAAACTCCGTCCACACCGCGCTCGAATGCATGGAGGATATGGATGTAGTCCATCTTGCCTGTACAGGGAAGCCTGATGACCTTTACAGCCGGCGGATAAGAGAGCCTCATCACACCGGCAAGATCAGCAGCAGCGAATGCGCAATAATGACAGGCGAAGGCGAGGATATTCGGTTCCCAGCCTGATAAAATCTCGTGAGGTTTTTCGACAGAAAGAACCTTTTCCTCTTCTTTTACCATCCCCCTGTCTCCCTTATCATACTCTTTAATATCATTTTATCACGGGTTCACATTCCACAGCAGCATCAATCATTGCAAGTATCTGGTCATCACGGAAGCTGTTCACCTGAAAAGCCTTGGCCGGGCATATGCCTGCACAGATTCCACAGCCATGACATTTGATCTCGTTGTGAGCAATTTTTCCCTCATCGTCGATATAAGGCGAATTAAAAGGACAAACTCTGAAACAGCTCAGACAGGACATACACAAATCTTTTCTTTGCTTTGCGATGATCCCTGAGACGGCGAGACTTTCCTTGGAGAGAACCACACCTGCACGCCCTGCTGCTGCCAATGCCTGACTGATCGTCTCATCAAGATTCTTGGGTGCATGTGCCAGACCTGCCACAAAGATTCCTTCGCTCGGAAAATCAACCGGACGAAGCTTCACATGAGCCTCAAGGAAATACCCGTCAGGATTCCTGGTGACCTTATACATTTCACCAATCTTATCAGTTGTCGGATGCGGCCTCAGGCCGGTCGACAGGACTAACCAGTCAGCATTGAGTATCAATTCCTTATTCAGCATGTAATCCCAGGTCATGATCCTGAGCTTATCTCCAATTTTCTCGACTACAGGTTTTTTATCAATCTCATAGCGTACAAAAAATACACCCATATCCCGTGCTTTTTTGTAATAATCTTCCTTCAGCCCATAAGTACGGATGTCTCTATACAGTATGAAAATTTGAGCCTTTGGATTTCTCTCCTTAAGTGTAATAGCGTTTTTGATTGC
>JBGQMP010000222.1:0-3301 GCA_041500685.1 Thermodesulfovibrionia bacterium
CCATCAGGCCTTCGACTCCTCTTGCAAGGCTCCTCAGATTTACTAGGCCGAGGATACCTCCGACAAGAATGCTGAGAGGAAGCTTCTTCCACTCAATGAATGCAGAGAGAATTGAAAGGGGCAGGAGAATAATGACTGCCTGTTTAAACGTCCTTTTTACCAGAAGATTCATTTTCTTTTCTGGTTGCCATCCTGAAAAGCTCTCTAAAGCCTGTTATGATGCCAAGTATCAGAAAAATAATTGTAAGCCAGGGCTTGGTGTGGACTCCGAACCACTTATCCATGGCAGAATCAAGTCCGTATCCTATTGCAAGGCCAATGAAAGTAGAGATTACAAGATTAAGTCCTATTGTGCTTGCCTCAAGGAGTTGCTTGAATAATGATTTTTCCGGCATATTTAGTTAATGGTTTGGGTTATAGCCTCTTGAGCGAGTCGTATGCTGCCTTCACAGTTTTTTCTATGTCCTTTTCTGTATGTGCAAGGGATGTGAAGCCAGCTTCAAACTGTGAAGGTGCTATGTATATTCCCCTTTCGAGCATGTTTGAAAAGAACCTCGAGAATTTCGATGTATCAGATGTTTTTGCTGCTGTGTAGTCAATGACGTCGGTATCGGTGAAATAATTACAGAACATGGTGCCTGCCCTGTAGAATTTTGTCTTGACACCAGCCATCTTTGCCGCATCGATAAGACCTTTTTCTAACACGCCTGATATCTTCTCAAGCGTCTTATATGTTTTACTTTTTGAAAGTATCTTAAGGGTCTCTATGCCTGCTGTCATTGCGAGAGGGTTGCCTGATAAAGTGCCTGCTTGGTAGACAGGTCCTGCAGGTGAGACCATAGACATAATCTCCTTTTCCCCCCCATATGCACCAACGGGGAGCCCACCGCCAATGACTTTACCGAGGCATGTCATGTCAGGCGTGATACCGTAGTAAGCTTGTGCTCCTCCATAGGATACCCTGAAGCCTGTCATCACTTCATCAAAGATAAGAACAATGCCATGCCTGGTCGTTAGTTCTCTGAGTGTCTCAAGAAACCCCGGCCTTGGAAGGACACAGCCGATATTTCCAACTACAGGCTCAATGATTACACATGCAATAGATTTCCATTCCTTATTGATTACTCTCTTTAGTGCTTCTTTATCATTAAAGGGCAATGTTATCGTTTCCTGTGCATACGACTTTGGTACCCCAGGACTGTCTGGAACTCCAAAGGTGGTAGCGCCGGAACCGGCTTTTACAAGCAGACCATCAGCATGGCCATGATAGCAGCCCTCAAATTTTATGACCTTATCCCTTCTTGTAAATCCCCGTGCAACCCTGATAGCACTCATCGTTGCCTCTGTGCCTGAATTCACCATCCTCACCAGATCCATTGATGGATAGGCCTTCAGGACGAGATCTGCAAGCTTAATCTCCAAGGATGTGGGTGCTCCATAACTCGTTCCCTTCTCTATAGCCTTTTTGAGGGCATTTACAACTTTTGGATGGGCATGACCGAGTATCAGAGGACCCCACGAAAGAACATAATCTATATACGTATTCCCATCAACATCATAAATCTTTGAGCCATTCGCTTTTTGAATGAATACAGGATTTCCTCCGACGGCCTTGAATGCCCGAACAGGACTATTCACGCCTCCAGGGATAAGTTTCTGAGCCTTTTTAAATAACCGCTGTGAGTTTTTCCAGTTCATAAGAATCAGAAAAATATTACAATTTGTCACCCTGAACTTGTTTCAGGGTCTCTAATTTTGAGATTCTGAAATAAATCCAGAATGACAGGTTATGGTCTCATTGCTGGTTTAATAATATATCATAATTTCTCTTGTGTCAAAAAAACTTTTACTCTGGTATGTTAATTGTGCTATAAAAGGTTAGTCAAAAATTAAGGAGGTTTTCATGAAAAGAGTTTTAGTTTTACTATTTGTCGTCTGTCTTTTTTTTGCATGTGCGAAAAAGGAGGCAAAGAAAGGGCCATACCTCGTTAAGGTTGGCGATACAGTGATAACACAGGCTGATTTCGAAAGGGAGATGAAGGGTCTCCCTGAGTTTGTGCAAAAGATGTTCGAAGGAATTAACGGAAAAGAGAAATTTCTTGATGAACTCATCAAGAGGGAACTCCTCTATAAAGAGGCGTTAAAGAAGGGACTTGATAAGGATTCGGAATACCTTAAAAAGGTTGAGGACTTCAGGAAGATTACCCTCGTGGGACTTCTCCTCCAAAAAGAGATAGAGTCGAAGGTAAAAGTCTCTGACCAGGAGGTCAAAGATTACTATGAAAAGAACAAAGAGAAGTTTGCTCCCGTTACCCAGATCAATGCAAGCCATATACTCGTAAAGACAGAAGACGAAGCAAAAAAGATATTGGAAAGGCTGAAGAAAGGTGAGGACTTTGCCCAGCTTGCGAAAAAATACTCTATTGATACTGTTTCAGCTAAGAACGGTGGAGAACTGGGGTATTTCTCGAGAGGCCAGATGGTTCCCGAGTTCGAGGCAGCGGCTTCTCGGCTGAAACCGGGCGAGATAAGCAGACCCGTGAAGACGAAGTTCGGGTACCATATTATAAAGGTTACCGACAAGAAAGTGGGTCAGGTAGTCGAATTTGAAAAGGTAAAGAATCTCATCTCGCAAAACCTTATGGGAGAAAAACAGAAAGAGGTCTTCGATTCCTATATTGAGGGGCTGAAGAAAAGCTACAAGGTAGAGATCAATAAAGAGGCTTTGTCGAAACTTGCTCCACCGGAAGAACAGAAAGGAGCAACGCAGGAAAAACCTGAACAAACTAAAGAACCCAAGGAAGCACCAAAACAGGAGACAAAAGAAACTCCAGAAAAGAAGAAATGAAGAGTTTTGAGGTTCTTGATATTTCAGGCGATGTAGGCCTCAAGGCCTATGGAGAAAGCCTGAAGGATGCTTTTATCAATGCTGCAATCGGTATGTACAGTCTGATTACAGATCTCGATATGGTGAAAGCAGAAAAAGTAATCGATGTCTCTGTTGAGAGTGACTTGATAGAGGGACTCCTTGTCGCATGGCTTAATGAGCTTATCTTTCATTTTGATGCCTATGGTTTTATAGGAAAAAGGATTACGATTACAGAATTAATGCCATCTCCTCCTCTGGGAGGAGGGGAACAGCCGACAAGCCCGCAAGTTTGCAGGATTAATGCCTCCATAGCTGGAGAAGACTTTGACCCTGATAGGCATGAGAGTAGATTATTGATAAAGGCAGCAACATACCACAGACTCAAGGTAGCGAAGAAGAATGGTGAATGGGAGATTGATGTTATCTTTGATA
>JBGQMP010000223.1:0-3290 GCA_041500685.1 Thermodesulfovibrionia bacterium
GGATTGTCATGATGGATATGCATCGCTGCATTGGATGCAGATTCTGCATGGCCGCTTGTCCCTATGGAGCACGAAGTTTCAATTACAGAGACCCAAGACCATTTATTGATAAAGAGAAAGAAAATCTTGAATTCCCAACAAGAATGAAGGGAGTAGTTGAAAAGTGCACCTTCTGTTATGAGAGGCTTGCCAAAGGGCTTATCCCAGCGTGCGTAGAAGCCTCCCAGGAGATAGCCAAAAAGGCAGGCAGGGAACCGGGACTCATTTTTGGTGATCTGGAAGACCCCAATTCTGAGGTCAGGAAGATTCTCAGTGAGCGATACAGTTTTCGACGTAAGCCCGAGCTCGGGACACGTCCCGGTGTTTACTACATATTAGGATAAGAGGGGAGGTAATACATATGCTTGAAACTGCGCTAAAGGGAAGTCGAAGATATTGGACATGGATATTCTTTTTGCTTGCTGTTATCGGAACAGGATTTATTGCGTACCTTTACCAATTTAGGATTGGCCTGGGAGTAACAGGCATGAGCAGGGATGTATCATGGGGTTTATATATCGGTCAGTTTACCTTCCTCGTTGGGGTTGCAGCATCTGGAGTTATGGTGGTTTTGCCGTACTACCTCCATAACTATAAGGCCTTTGGCAGGATCACTGTTTTGGGTGAATTTTTGGCCATTGCCTCTGTTATCATGTGCATGTTGTTTATTTTTGTTGACATGGGTCAACCGCTCCGTGTCCTCAATGTAATACTCCACCCAACACCAAACTCTGTTATGTTTTTTGATATGCTTGTCTTGAGTGTTTACCTGTTGCTGAATATCCTGGTCGGTTGGACTGTTCTCGGGTCTGAGCGGAAAGGGATAGCCGCACCGTCCTGGGTAAAGCCGTTTATCATTCTTTCGATAGCATGGGCTCCTTCCATTCATACAGTTACAGCCTTCCTTTATGCAGGTCTTCCGGGAAGGCATTTCTGGCTCTCGGCAATTATGGCAGCCCGTTTCTTAGCCTCGGCGTTTGCCGGTGGTCCTGCACTGCTCATTATCTTGGCATTAATTATCAGAAAATACACCAAGTTTGATGCTGGGAAAGAGGCATTTCAGGCATTGGGTAAGATCGTCACTTACTTTATGATTACAAACGTATTCTTCCTGGGGCTCGAATTCTTTACTGCCTTCTACAGTGGCATACCAGGGCACACGAACCCCTTCATCTATTTATACATGGGTTTAGAAGGGCATGGAAAACTTGTTCCTGTAATGTGGATATCCACTATCCTTGCAGTAGTGGCGCTTTTCTTATTGATTTTCCCACAATTCAGAAGGAATGAGACTCTGTTGGCAATTGCTTCTATAGCAACGTTTCTTTCTTTATGGATCGACAAGGGGTTTGGTTTGATTGTGGGAGGATTTGTGCCCAATCCTTTTGAAAGAATAACTGAGTACTGGCCTACCTTGCCTGAGACGCTCATTACCCTTGCAGTTTGGGCAACGGGTTTTTTGGTACTCACAATCCTTTATAAGATTGCTGTTTCGGTAAAGGAGGAGGTAGGCGTAGAGGATCACCATCATTAGATTATCGACGGTTGTTATTTTGGAGGGGCTTATTCCAAACTGGAATAAGCCCTTTTCATTGTAGTTCTCTCTGATAAATTAGCTCTGGAGGGGTTTCTGGAAGATTTCATCTCGAGATATGGCTATATTGCCATTTTTATACTCACCTTTTTTGAAGGTGAGAGTGTGCTTATTGCGGCAGGATTTCTTGCTTATAATAAACATCTCGATGTAAATGCCGTGGTGCTTATTTCGACCATGGCCTCATATATAGGTCATGGCACGTTCTTCATTATTGCTCTCCACAGGAGAGAAGCATTCCTTAAATATACCCAGAAAGTGATAAAAGTTAACCTGTCAAGACTCGAGTCATTAATGGAGAAATATGGAGTTGCATCGATATTCATAAGCCAGTGGCTCTATGGGTTCAGGCTGCTGAGTGCAGCAGTCCTCGGTCTTTCGCGCATGGGAAAGAAAAAATACTTTACCTTCCTTCTTATCAGTTGCCTCATCTGGGCAACCCTCTGTACGTATGGAGGCTATTTCTTCGCTGCAACACTTAAAAACATCATGGGCAATATTAAAGAATATGAATTGCCTATAGCATTGGGTGTTCTCATTGCAGGTTTTATCATCTGGTTGGTAAGAGATGTGAAGAAGAAAAGAAACGTAGCCAATATAAAAAGTTGAATGGGAAAGAAGTCCTATCAGGGTTTCTGTATATAAAGCTCCCAGTAACCCTTATCTTCGATCCATACAGATTCTAACGTGTATCCATGTTTTTCGCAGTATCGAGGAATAGAGTCTTCAACAGTTGTATGCAAGTCACAGAGTATTTTTAATACTGCTCCCCTGGGCAGTTTTTCCATTGTCTTTTTTACTAAGATAAGGGGATAAGGACAGACCATCCCGAGAACATCGAGTATTTCTGTTGGTTCCATTGATTTTAAATCAGACATAATAAGTCTCTTTTATTTAACCAGTACAATAGCTAAAATTGGAACTCATTATTTTTACTTCAAAACTCATTGAGACATTGTATTTTATCATGATAACTTTTGCAAGAAGAACCTTGAAGAGAAAAAGGCTCAAGGTTTAGTTGACTTACCGATAGGTATTGCATATAAAATATCTTTAAATGTCTCTAAAAATGTCGCTAAGAAATTATTTCCTTGGCCTTTCTCTGAATAAGAAACTAATCGGGATGATGATTTTCCTGAGTCTTGTCCTTGTCTCCGTGTTACTCTTTCTTTACTCACAAACTGAAAGGGCATTGCTGAAAGAACTCGAAGATCAGACAGCAGAGCTTTCAAAAGCAATACAGGTTGGAGTTGAAGAGGTGACGAGCACAGGAGAAACAGACCAGAGGAGGCTCTATAATTATCTTAAAGAGCTTAATGCAAAAGGTGTGAAAGAGATTTCCATTATCAGCAATACCGATGAGATTGTAGCAAGCACTAACCCAATGAAGGTTGGTGAGCAGGTTAGTCAAAAGAGAAAGGAACGTATTATTAAGGCAGAACTCGGTGAGCCTGTTTCTGAGGAAGGGAAGGTCTATAATGTTATTGTACCTGTCGTTGTGGGCAGTGAGCATTACGGCTATATACATTTACAGATAAACGCAGAAGGTTTTTCTGAACTCCTCAGAATCCATGCAATAAAAAGGATAGGCGCAGCCTCTTTGGTTTTTGTTCTTGGGATAGTCATAGCAGTGTTTCTTTCATGGATGTACACAAGA
>JBGQMP010000224.1:0-3287 GCA_041500685.1 Thermodesulfovibrionia bacterium
CGAAGGAAGATATGACGGACCTCCTTACGAAAAAGCTCACTGCGAATGAGTTCTGGCAACTATCTAAAATTGATAACGGGGTAACCGAACTTCCACCCGGCCAGGTTTATCGTGGCAGACGTTCACTCACATATGGTATCAAACCATCTTTTGAGACTTCATTAGAAAAGGCTGAAGAGTTCTTCCAGTACAGGATCGGCATTGAAGGATGGGCAGAATATCGGCTATGGGATGGTGCATCTATTGCCGCGGGTATTGCAACCTATCCTGTAAACACAATCACAGGGATGAAACCCCTTTCAATACCTGTAAGAAGTGATAATCTCAATTATGTAGAGAAAAATGCATCTCTCAACAGGCTGATGTTTAACCAGACAGGGAAACTCGCCCCCGCTCTCTATGGACGCATAGGGATAGGGATCCTCGAGTTTATGTATGGCGGTGTGGATGCAGAGGTCACATCTCCACTTTTTGGTGGAAGGCTCCTCATCGGGCTAAGTGGAAGCATTGTAAAAAAGAGGGACCCCGGAAACCCATTCCAGTTCAAGGACGATGAAAAGAAATTTTACACCACAGCTTTCTTGAATACACGCCTGAATGTTCCAGAATATGAATTTTCTATTGATATGAAGAGCGGTAGATTTTTAGCAGGTGACTTGGGAACAAGAATCACTCTCTCAAAATTTATCAGAGGTGTTACCATCTCAGCATGGTATAGTTTCACAAACACGTCTATTTTCCATGATGACGAAAACAGGGGGTACCATGACAAGGGAATCCTCATCACTATACCCATAAGATTATTTACAGGTAAGGACTCACAAACCAAATATTTTTACACCATTACTCCGTGGATGAGGGATGTGGGGCAGGATATAATACACTATAGAGAGCTATCTGACTTTATTGATAGAGATACAAAAATTTATCTTGACAAAGATAAAGGAATGATGCTAAATAAATAAAAATTTAAACATAGAAAGGAGGTAAGGAGTGAAGAAGGCAATTATCTTATTAGCTATATCAGCTTTTATCTTAAACCCATTTATAATCTCCGTCTCTAACGCACAAGCAAAAGCAGTACCGGTTATGACCCTTCGTGATGGCAGAGTTGTGAGCATGACATCAGCCCAGCTTTCGGCCCTTGGAGCACAGCCAGGCGTAACTATCGCTGCTGAACCTACTATAGGGGCATCTCAGGTAGCTATCCCTATTCCTGCAGCACTTGGTGGCGGCTATATTGTTGGAACACCATCAGCCATAGCCTCTGGTCTGGAGGCAACAGGAATAGCAACTAAGGTAACTGCATCGTCAATTGTTGGCGCAACAACAGCAGAAGGTGCGGTAAAAGCAGGTTCATTAGCAGGCACTGTGGCTACGCTCGGTTCGACAGGTACTGTGGTTCTGGGTGCGGTAATAGTTGCAGGCGTGATAGGTGGGATTGCAGCTATAGCAGGTGGCGGTGGCGGTGGCGATGGCGGAGGAGGCGCAGCCCACCATGCACCAGCATATCATTAAAAGCCAATAGAGGGGGATCAAAGCAAATTTGATCCCCTTTAAGCTATTTACGTGGTATCTTTAAGGTTTGCAGTAGCCCTCTATATTCTGATCTCTTTTCTGTTCTTCAGTTCAGATATATATCCAAGTGTAGACAAAGTAGAGGAGGAAGTACTTACTTCAGCAGAGGGCTTTTTTATTGCCCTTAAGGAAAAGAGGTTTTCCGATGCATGGAAATACCTTACAACCAAATCCAGAGACACGATAGTCAGTGAGGTATACGACGAAATCAACAAGACAAAAGCAAAAATTGGTAGAGAACTGGTTGCAGAGGACTTCGATAAGAATGATGAATTATCCGGGCTTTACTGGGATGCCTTTATAAAAAATTTTGACCCTGATACCGTTTTGGAACAAAGCACCTGGAACATAGGACAGATGAAGGGAGATACTGCTATAATCGTGCTCCAGTACAAAGAATCTCAATACAATTCAGAGCTTAAGCTGTATAAAGAAGATGGCAGGTGGCGTGTCGGATTGATAGAAAGCTTCTGGATGATGAAAAGATATCTTAAATAATGTGACCCTCCATGGTCTGATTCAATCTCAAAGAAAAGCAAACTAAAAATAAAAAAAAATACAAAAATCTCAGACCTAAAATCTCGCTTGATTCCAAAATTTGTTTATGATATTGTATTCACGGGGCTGATCGAACGGGGTTTTTTAAGTCAAACTCTCCTGACAGAAAAAATATAAATAACATGTTATACAAGATTAAAAAATAACCCCCAAAATACAAATTTCTTTTAAACCCTTTTTGAAGGAAATGTTATGGGGCCTAAAAAACTTTTGATTTTTTTTGAAATTGTTATATACAGTCTCAAATTTTCCATCTTCAATTATCTGGTCAGTTCTATTTTTCCTTTCCCGGATCTCATAATAACCTCACATAACTTTTACAATAAAATAAATCCTCATGGGCAATTATATTGATAGTAGTTTTATAAAAAGCTGGTACTGCTTATATACGAAGCCGAAACAAGAAGACCTCGTATCGAGAAGGTTATCAGATATCGCTGAAATAGAGGTTCTCAATCCAAAACTGGGGAAAAAGAAATATGTCAGAGGTAGGCTTAAGGATGTAGTAGAAGAGCTCTTTCCCTGTTATATCTTCTCAAGATTCAATCCGGACAAATATTTCCATATGGTGAGATTTACAAGAGGGGTGAGAAGGATAGTAGGTAATCAAGTTCCTCTCACTGTCGATGAAGATATTATAATGTTAATAAAATCGTGGCTGAAAGATGGGTTCGTACGTCTTGAGCCTACTACATTTATGAGTGGTGAACAGGTTGTTATAAAAGATGGTCCGCTCAGTGGACTGACAGCAATTTTCTTAAAAGAGCTAAAGCCAAGAGAAAGAGTTCTGATTTTATTAAATACCCTTGCATATCAGGCAAAAGTAGAAATAGATAGATGTCTTCTATCTAATCTGTAAAGCGGCACGTGTAACAACTCTTACGCAGCAGTTAAACTACAGTTTGTTTCTTTTATCGGCAGACCCAGCCAAGGGCTGTAAATGGCGGTAGCTTGTTCGCTTGATAGCTTTCCAGCTTGCCGGCTTGCTATGGGACACATAAGCTATAATAAGACAGATATGAGAGAGAGGTGATAGCAATGACGAATAAAACATTAACCTTGGCAGAATTTCTTCTGAAAGATGCAGTTGAGAAACTCAAGGAATTTATGAGTAATGATCAAAATGTTTATTTTGCTTTTATTTTTGGTTC
>JBGQMP010000225.1:0-3281 GCA_041500685.1 Thermodesulfovibrionia bacterium
TGTTGAAAAGCCCTGCCATCGACACCTTACAGCCCTCCCATAGGGTCTGCCAGCCTTTTCAGGAATACACAAAAGGTGAAATCTACGGTCACGTGAATCAGAATAAAATCTTGTCGATTTGCAGGGGTTTTCAGCATTTCTGCCTCTTTGTTAATGCAACGTTTGGGTCTAATCAACTAATTATTTACAATGCTCTGGCTATAGACCTTGAAGATTATTTTGTAGTCTCTATCTTTGTAGATGTGGTAAGAAAGGGAGATAAAATTAGAAGCTACTACCAAATGAAAGGAGGTAACGATGCTTATTAGAGTTTGCTTGTATTGCAAATTTCATGAGATCAAACAAGAAGAGAAGAATAGTTACTGCCGAAAAGAGGACTGTTGGTCTCAATACTCGAAATGCGTGTTAATGAAGGCTATGGATCGGTTTCTAAATGAAGAGTGCATTGGTCTTCAATGTCACCTTTCGAATCTAGGCGTGGAAAAGCTTTGATTACTTACCAGGAGAGATGCTTAGCCCGCATCATAATTCTTGTATCCTGTATATGCATCAGCTTAGTCAACTATTTAACTAATCTACCAAGTAACTTAATCAACTGATTACTGATTACTTATGATATACAATGCCCTGACTATCGATGTGGAAGATTATTTTATGGTCTCTGGCTTTTCAGATGTGATTAAGTTTGAAGACTGGCATAGGTATGAGAGCCGTGTGGAAAAGAACACGTACAGTATTCTTGATTTGCTGGATGAATATGGAGTTAAAGCGACCTTCTTTGTCCTTGGATGGGTCGCAGAGCATTATCCAGAGCTGGTCAAAGATATCCATTCTGCAGGGCATGAAGTTGCATGTCATGGATATAACCACAGGCTTTTATTCAACTTGACACCTGAGCAGTTCAAGGAAGACGTTCATTTGGCCAAAAGGATCTTAGAGGATATAACTGGATCCTCAGTTATAGGATACAGGGCAGCCAGCTATTCAGTGGTCAAAAAAACCCTCTGGGCACTCGATACATTAATAGAAGAGGGGTTTTTCTATGACTCCAGCATTTTCCCCATTCGTCATGACCGATACGGATTTCCAGAGGCTGATCGTTTTCCTCATATTATTAAAAGAAGCAACGGGACAATCGTTGAATTTCCTCCATCTACCTACCGTCTCTTTGGTCAGAACATACCTGTAGCTGGTGGAGGCTATCTTAGACTTTTTCCATTGCAGGTTACTAAAGCTGCCATTAAAAGAATAAATGAGAAAGAGAGAAAAACCGCTATTTTATATCTCCATCCCTGGGAGATTGACATACATCAACCTCGATTTAAAGGGCAATGGCGCTCGCAAATAAGGCACTATATAAATCTTCATAGCACTATGCCAAAGCTGAGAAATTTCTTGACTAGTTTTAAATTCAAACCATTATCTACTTTTCTTGATTCAAATCAAGTCACTAAATGATAAACCAATAAAATAATCAAAGAATGAACTAAGCAAATGAACCAATCAACAAATCAGCACATCAACCGATCAGTGAATATCTGGATTAAAGTCAGCCTTCTTGTGGGTGCCTTTATGTTTGCGTATTGGGGTGCCGTGACTTCACTGGTCAGGATGTGGTTGAGTTATGATGAATATTCACACGGATTCCTGATACCGTTAATCAGTCTTTATTTTGTTTGGTCTGACAGAAAGAGGCTAAGACATCTTCCCATTCAATCCAGTATACTCGGGGGGCTAATTCTGACACTCACAGGTAGCCTTCTGCTCGTCATGGGCAGCGCAAGCAGTGTGGTTATGATGCAACAGATATCCATTATTGTTACGATTCCTGGGCTTGTATTAATACTTTTAGGCACAAAATATCTAAAGGCACTTTCTCTTCCTTTAGCTTATCTCATTTTTATGTTTCCTCCAATTTTAGATTTAGTTATCAGCAAAACTCATTGGCCCTTTCAACTTTTTTCTGCAAAGGTTGCGTCAATACTACTGAATATTTTAAACATTCCTGTCCTTCGGAATGCCCAGTATCTTGAATTGCCAAATACTACCCTTGAAGTTGCGGAGGCTTGCAGCGGTGTCCGTTACCTGGTATCGATCATTGCTATGGGTATTCCTCTGGCCTGTCATACTCAGAAAAACTGGTTGCGAAAAGTGATGCTTGTCATCTTCGCTGTTATTATTGGCATCCTTACCAATCCAATCCGTATTGCCCTCATAGGGTTATGGTCTTACAATGGTGGAGAGGATCTACATGGGCCCTTTCACATCTTTAAAGGCGTATTTGTCTCTGTAGTTGGATTCATTTTTTTCTTCATTGGAGCATGGGTTCTTGCAAAAATTCCCTTACTGAATATAAAAAAATCCCTTAAAAAAGAAGAAAGTAAAGGAAGTGATCTCACTACCAACATGAAGAAATTTAACTTAGTATGGTTAACTTCTATAGTAATTTTTCTTGGTGTGGGAAGCTACTTATATTTATATAACCCAAAGCCCATTCCTCTTAATGCCTCTTTAACCGAGATACCTTCAACAATCGGTAACTGGAAAGGTAAAGATATTGATTATCATAATAAAGAACCTTTCGGAATTCAGGGAGCAGATTTTGAGCTTATGAGGGTCTACAGGAATGCTTTTGGACATGAGGTTAAACTTTATGTAGGATATTTTGAATCACAGAGACAGGATAAAGAACTTATCAATTATCGACAACGAATGCTTTACAACGATACCGAAGAGCTTGAAATCCCTACGATTTCTCATGACTCAATACAAGTAAATAAAACAGTACTTGAAGATGGCACTCAAAACTCTATAGTCCTATACTGGTACGACCTGAACGGAAGAATTGTAGCAGATAGATATAAGGCTAAGTTTATAACCGCTATTGATGGCCTCATCCATAGGCAGACAAATGGAGCTATTATTATAGTCTCCAGCAACCTGATCCATCCTGATGAAATGCAGAAGGTATTGAATGATGAAGTGGACTTTATTCAAGAGTTTTTTCCTTTTTTAGACAACTTCTTTCCTATGAATGAAGTCCAATGAACACCTAAATATCCCATATAGATGAAAAAATTTTACGTAAAAGGAATATCTGAAGCGAGGGCATCACTTCCTCCTTGTCAGGAATTTCGTAAGCTTAGGAAGTGGGATGAAAAAGTCACGGAATCTCGGACATATACAACTTTGTGGAATATCGACTGTTTTATGAGCTCCATCTTCAGAAATAGGGGAAAGGCAAATCATGACTTTTTAAAGTTAACCCACCAGTTGCATAA
>JBGQMP010000226.1:0-3280 GCA_041500685.1 Thermodesulfovibrionia bacterium
ACTTTTCTACGAGTCTTAGACAAATGCTTTGCAGTTCTTTTAGCCTTGAAATCAGGGGACAAAAAATTAAAAAATGATAAGAATCTACTTGCCAGTTACTCATTTTAAAGAAGGTCTAATATCAATTACTGATGAGAAGGCACGGTATCTCGCAACAGTTCTAAGATGCAGAAAAGGGGATGAGCTTATTGTCTTTGACGGTGAGGGAAATTGCCTCAAAACAAACATACTAAAAGTTGACAGAAAAGAAGTATGTGTAGAGGTCCTGGAAAAATTTACCTGTGATACCGAATCTCCCATAAACATCTTTCTTATACAGGGACTCCTTAAGGGTCAGAAAATGGATATGGTTATCCAGAAGTCAACAGAACTCGGGGTTAAAGAGATAATTCCTATTATTACTGAGAGAAGCCAACCAAAAGAAACCCTGAAGATTACAAGATGGAGAAAAATTGCCGAAGAGGCCTCGAGACAATCTGGAAGGAGTGTAACTCCAGTTGTTAATGAGCCAATGCATTTCAACGATTGCATTTCTTCATTAACGTTAAAAGGACTTATTTTTTATGAAGAAGGAGGAATTAAAATATCTGAGGCAATCTCGTCACTCGTCACTCGTCACTCGTCACTTTCAGTTATTATTGGACCCGAGGGTGGTTTTACAAAAGAAGAAATCGCTATCGCTAAAGAAAATGGGTTTATTGTAACGACGCTTGGAAAGAGAATTCTCAGGGCAGAGACTGCAACGATTTCTGCAATAACACTCGTACAGTTCTTGTTGGGAGACATGGGTTAACCATTTTTCTCTTTGATGAAGACAATCTTCTCGACGGGGATAACGATCCATCCGGTTTTTGACTCAAGTTGAACCTCATCCTCGCCTACCTCAATGAGTCTTCCTGTATAGGTCATCTCCCCTGTTTCTACCTCGACAATCTTTCCGACTAAATTTATCACATTAACCCCCAGAGGGAACCTATCCCATCTCTTTTCTTATTGTCTTTTTCCATCTCGGTAAGGATGACACAATGGGCAATTAAAAATCCACTTCATAAGGTTGCTGCTGTGAATCTAATTGGCATCGCCATGATCATTATCCCTTCATTTCAGAGATAATATCCCTAAGCTTAGAAACTATCCAATCATAATCATCCAAATCCGATGGTTTATCAGAGAAGCTTATGTCCTTGGGATGGATTGGTTTTCCGAAGGTAATCTTTATCTTTTTGAACTTTGGCCATATAGCACCTCTCGGAAGGACATTAAAGGTTCCTTCGATTAAGGTCGGCACTAACAAGACATCAAGTTCCTTCGATAGTATTCCCACACCCTTTTTAAAGGGCAGGAGATTACCATCATATGTCCTCCCACCTTCAGGAAAGAGGCATAATGCTTTACCTTTTTTGAGGACATAACCAGAAATCTGAAGTGCCTTCTTTAAATACGTCTCAGGGTCAATCGGTACCACATGAGCGAGTTTTGCAAAGCGGGAGGTGAACCAGTTACTAAAGTATTTCTGAAAGCCTATAAAGTAAAGGATCATGAATGATTTTATGGGAACTCCTATCGCAATCACGAAACCGTCAAGGTTACTGGCATGGTTAGGAGTGATAATATAAGGAGGTAGTGGTATGTGTTCGACGCCTTTTTTCTCCAACTTAAAGAAGATCTTCGCAATAAGCTTTAAGAGACTCATAGCCAGAATAATAAATGCCCTTGCTAAATGGCCTTGGACAAAACCGACTGCCTTCTGATCTTTGACAGAAGGTTCTGTTTGAAAAAACTCTTTCCATTCCTTCGAGACCTCAGCAGTTAATTCTTTTCCACCACCCTCTTTAAATTCTTCAATCTTTCGTATCATATCCCTCACAGTATAGATATCAGCCATGAATGTATCTGGTAACTCGATTGTAAAAGCATTGCTTAAGGCAACAATCAACTCTACCCGTGCGAGAGAATCTATCCCGAGATCAAGCTCAAGGTTATGGTCTAATCGTATGTGCCTTTTCTCGGTGATCCTTTCAAGTGAAGCTATAACCTTTTCCCCTGTAGGACTTTTAAGAAACTCAAGTTCTTCTTCTGTTATCTCGACTTCTTCCTTTGCAGCTCTTCCTGATAAGATATCTTTTATTGCATACCTTTTTAACTTTCCTAACGTGGTTTTGGGGAGTGCAGTTTTATAGACTTCGTAACCCATGATTCTCTTATAATGTGGGAGTTTGGCAGAGAGGGAATTAATCTGCCATTTTACTGCTTCATGAAAGTTTGCGATTTTCTTTTCCTTCATGTAATCAATATTAGGGATAATGATAGCTTGCAGGGAATCGGCAATGCCTGGTGTCTTCTCCATTCCGAAGACACAGATCTCCTTAATAAGCGGGCTCTGGAGGTAATGTTTCTCGATTTCTTCAGGATAAATATTCTTACCAGATGAGAGTACGATAACTTCTTTTGTCCTTCCTGTTATATATATATATCCCTCGTCATCGATATACCCCAGATCTCCTGTAAAAAGCCATCCATCCTTTATAACTTTATTTGTCTCCTCAGGGTTTCTGTAATAGCCATTCATAACATTTGGACCCTTAACCGCTATTTCCCCCACACCTTCCTCACCTGGGTTCATGATTTTTACCTCTACCTGAGGCAAAGGTAACCCTACAGAGCCTCTCTTTATGCGGTTCAAAGGATTAAAACTGATCACAGGGGATGTCTCTGTGAGACCATATCCCTCCAGCATGGTAAATCCGAGGGACTCTAAATCCTGAGAGATTTTAGGGTCAAGCTTCGCCCCGCCACTCACAAAGAGCCTGAACCTTTTTCCAAATCGTTTATGCACAGATGAAAAGATTATTTTGCCAAGGTTTATTCTCAACGTATCCCTGAGCGATCCAGAGAGCCACAAGAGAAAAGGTACAATCCATCTGAAAGGCAAAGGTATCCTGCTCATACTGTCGAGTATCCCCCGCCTGAGCATGGCAAAGAGTTGAGGGACACCAACAAGGGCAGTTACGTCTTTCTCTACCATTGTTTTCAAAATATCAGGCCCTTTCAGACTTTGGAGATAAACGACCTTTGTACCTATAAGGAGTGATGCAAGAAAGTTGACCATAAAGGGGTAAGAATGATGGAGCGGAAGAATAGAAAGAATGCAATCACTTTCATCAATGATTTTTGCCTTCTGGATACTTTGGGCATTCGAGAGGAAATTTCTATGAGTGAGCATTACGCCTTTTGGCCTTCCAGTAGTTCCAGATGTATAAATCAAAGAGGCCAAATCGTC
>JBGQMP010000227.1:0-3271 GCA_041500685.1 Thermodesulfovibrionia bacterium
AGGTCATCTATTTCAAGGCAGATATAAGGCAATACTTTGTGACAGAGATGAGTATTTACTTTCCCTTGTCAAATATATTCATCTCAATCCTGTCAGGGCCGGAATAGTGAAAACTCCTGATGAATATCAGTGGAGCAGCCACCACAGTTACGTTAAAAGAACAGATGGGGCAAACATAATTGATACAGATCAGGTATTGAGAATGTTTTCAGAAGATAAGCAAAGAGCAAGGAAGCTTTACAGTTCCTATATGAGTGACGGCCCGATCGTTAAAAAAGAGGATGTATACAACACAATAGGGCAAAGAATTCTTGGAAGTGAAGAATTTCTGGAAAGAGTTATAGAAAAGTATGATGGAGAGCTGAGGAAGGAAAAAAGGGAAAGGGAATACACATTATATGAGATAGCAAAAGGTGTAGAGGAGATATGTGGTATTAACCTCAAACAAATTCGTGAAAGGAGCAAATCTGAGAATATAACCCTGGGGCGCAGATTGTTAAGTCTTATTGCAAAGGAATATGGATATAGAGGAAAGGAGATAGGTCGGTATATCCGAAAAGATCCAGCTGTAATTACAAGAGACTTAAAAGAAAAGAGAAAATTAGAAAAGGAAACGGAAAAAGTGATTGACGTGATAAGAGATAAAAGAATAAATATCAATAATCAAGTCTGACCCTAACAACCCGTTCTTTTCTTCAAATGTAATATTTGCTTCCCTCAACCGTTTGTAGTCCATCTTTAAACGTGTGTTAGCAATATTTATATTTACCAAGAAAACATCCGCTGGTTCCTCTAACGATCCGTATATGCAGACCCTGTAAATAGTCTATCCCTGTGGGTCTGGAAACAAAATACTCTAATTTATAAGACTATATAATATGTTATGCTAATGATATAACTGTTTATGAGGAGGCACTCATGAACAAGAAGGAATTACTTATAAGCGAGCTTGCAAAGGTTCCAGAGCCTTTTCTTGATGAGATTTTAGATTTTGTTCACTTTTTAAAGACAAAGGTAATTAAAGAAAAGCTTGATACTGCTATTGCAAGTGAATTATCCCTGAAGAAAGACTGGCTTAGGCCAGAAGAGGATGAAGCATGGCAAAGTTTGTGAAAGGTGATATCCGTTGTTGTTCTCTTTCCCTTTTCTGATCTAACACAAGCTAAAAGACGGCCGGCCTTAGTCATCGCAGCTTTAGAAGGCGATGATGTTATTCTCTGTCAAATAACAAGCAGAAGCATCAAAGACGGTTATGCTCTTCCCCTCGATGATAATGACTTTGAGACAGGTAACCTCAAACAGCCAAGTAATATAAGGCCTAATCGCATATTTACAGCGGACAGCCACATTATTTTATATCGTGTTGGCAACCTAAAAATGGAAAAACTCACCGAGGTCGTTAAAAAGATCGTTGAAATAATTAGAGGCTAAAACATAACCTCACTAATCTGTAATGTCTTTAGAAATACTTCTCTTCAAATGTAATCTTTCTTTTTTCTTAATCTATCTTATCCATATAAAGAGCCATACATTTATATTGCTTTAAAGCCTATCTGTGATATGCTATGTCTGTGAGGAAAGTCCGCTTTGAATGGGACGAGGAGAAAGATAAGGAGAACCAAGCTAAGCATAATGTCTCTTTTTCTTTAGCTCAGCGGGCTTTTCTTGATCCTCACCGTGTCATAGTCGAAGATGTTGACCATGGTATAGAGGAAGAACGATTTTACTGTATTGGCCGTGTCGGTGACGGCATAATGACCATGAGGTTTACATACAGAGGTAATATTATCCGCATTTATGGCGCAGGATATTGGAGAAAAGGGAGGAAGATCTATGAGGAGCAAAATAAAATATACTGAAGAACCGATGGGGAAATTGAAAGTCATTAAGGATTTTCTTCCGCCACCGGATCAGTTGGTCTTGAAAGAAGAAAACGTTAAAGTAACGATTTCTTTGAAAAAATCGAGTGTTGACTTTTTTAAGAAAGAGGCCAAAAAGCACCGTACTTCATATCAGAAAATGATTAGACGGATCATAGATTGGTACGCTTCACATTTTCAAAATAGTGCGTAACAAAACATCCAAGCAGAGGTCTAATAGCTACTCTGATTTCAGGTGTAAATATTGTTGATTTTTTTTAGCCTGAAATCCTTAGCTATTTACAAACAAGCAATTTCGACATCCTATATGAAAGCGTTGATCAGACACAATCTGACGTGCCTGTAATATCAAATCTTATCTATTACACTTTAGAAATACTTTTCCTCAACATTAATATTTGCCTCCCTCAACCGTTTGTAGTCCATCTTTAAACGCGCGTTAGCGATATTCGTGTTCACCAAGAAAACACCCGCTGGTTCCTCTAAAGATCCGTACACGTAGACTTTTGAAACCTGTTTGACCTCTTTTCCTACCCTGAAAGTATAAGAGCCTATAAGGAGGTACATATCTATTTCGACTTTCATATCTTCGGTTTCGTCTGGATGTACCTTCTGTGCGACAACCTGTTTCTCTAACTCAATTTCCACATGAACATCTTTCCCTTCCTTTGCAAGGGCAATAAAATCTTCTATCCTACTAATCTTACTAGCCATATTAAACTCCTCACTTTTTTATTTGATATAGCACAGGTGTACGAAACCTGTAAAATCCCGCCCTGTTAATGCGGACTGTCTTTAGAAATACTTTTCCTCAAAAGTAATTTTTGCGTCTCTCATCCGCTGGTAATCGACCTTTAAACGTGTGTTAGCGATACTTTTGTTTACCTTGGCAGCATCCGGAGATTCCTCTGAAGATCCAAACATATAGACTTTAAAAACAGGTTTTACATCCTTTCCTACCCTGAAAGTATAATCTGCTATAAGGAGATACATATCTATTTCTCTTTTCATATCCTCGGTTTCGTCTGGATGTACCTTCTGTGCGACAACCTGTTTCTTTAAGTCAATTGCCACATGAACATCTTTCCCTTCCTTTGCAAGGGCAATAAAATCTTCTATCCTGCATAGTCCACTTTTTTCATTAACTCCAGCCATATTAAACTCCTTACTTGTTGTATTTGATATAGTACAGGGATAATCCATGCGAACAGAGACTGGTATCGTTGTTTCTGCAAAAATTTCGATGGAATCCAAAGTGACTCTTCATGCTATCAGAACCTCTAATTCTTGTCAATTTAATAAATTTGGTTCTTCTCCAATTTAGTTTGCTAAAAAGGATTCAAGGAAGTCTCTTAGGAAAATATTTCCAGACTTTTTAGTGCAATTTGCAA
>JBGQMP010000228.1:0-3265 GCA_041500685.1 Thermodesulfovibrionia bacterium
CATAAGAACAATTCTCAGACATATTTCCCATCCCAGAGCATCCTGAGGAATTCTCTGTAGGGAAGGATAACAATATTTTCGATTTTACGAATACGCGCTTCGAGAGATACACAGAGATACCGTTTCAGTGCCTTCTCCTCTGCGATTGCCCTTAAGGATTTAATGTCATTTAACGTTACATTTTCCTTAGCCTTGACCTCCACAGCCGTATGATCACCTATGATGAAATCTACCTCGAATCCTGAAGTTGATCTCCAATAGCTGAGTTTCTCTCCAGACATATAATCACAGTAACTGGTTAGTTCGTGCATAAGATATGTTTCAAAGGCTTCTCCAAATTCAGGAGTACCTGCCCTAAATGCTCTTCCTTGAAGTGTACCAACAACACCTATGTCAAAAAAAAAGAATCATAAAGAGGCAGGGAGAATCATGGTGGGCAGTCGCAGAATCGAACTGCGGACACGAGGCTTTTCAGGCCTCTGCTCTACCGACTGAGCTAACTGCCCATGATTTTAAAACTTTACAATTTTAACTTCTTTACTGTCAAGCTTGCGTCTCCCCGTTTCTTGAGTTTATAGAGATTAAAATATAAACTATTCAGCAAGGTGAGTACTGAGAATCTGATAAACATCAAAAGCTTCATGAAAATGTATCTGCCTGCATTCATATCAGGCATCCTTCTCGTATTGTGCTATCCTACAATAGATCTTTTTTTTCTTGCCTGGATAGCCTTTGTCCCCTTCCTCCTCTCTCTATATAACAAAAAACCAAAGGAGGCCTTTCAAGCAGGCCTTTTTTTTGGTATCCCTTATTTTTTTGGAACGCAGTACTGGATATATCATTCAATAAATCATTATGGTGGTATCCCTTTTATCATAAGCCTTGTCATTGTTTTCTTACTCTGTCTTTACCTCAGCTTGTACACCGGCCTTTTTGCACTGCTCTTCTCAATGAACTTCAAGTCCTTCCGTCTTCCTGCTCCTTTTTTTGCACCCTTTCTGTGGGTAGCTCTTGAGTTTCTCCGTTCCTATGCATTCACCGGTTTTCCCTGGTCGAGCATAGGATATACGCAGTATAAGTTTCTGAGTATCATCCAGATTGCCGATATCACAGGTATCTATGGAGTGTCCTTTCTGGTAGTGGCGGTAAACGATGCAATTGCAGAGATATTCCTCATAAAAAGGCGTGTAAGGGAAATGCCTCTCTTCCCGTTGTCACGGACAGTAATTGGATTATCTCTCCTTCTCATATTTGTCTCATCAGCTTTCATATATGGTCAATGGAGGATCGCACAGGAAAGACCCGGAACATTCTTACGGACAAGCGTCATACAGGGAAACATCGAGCAGGATAGAAAGTGGGATCCTTCTTATCAAGATGCGGTGATGCAAATATATCACGAGCTTTCTCTGAAGGCAGTATCTTCCTCTCCGGCTATCATTATCTGGCCTGAAACGTCTGCTCCTTTCTTCTTTGGCACTGATAAGGCATATACAGAGAAACTCATTGATTTCCAGAGAAAGCTTGATGCTTATCTCATCTTCGGAAGTGTTCTTGTAAAGGAAAAAGGAGAGAAACGGGACCTCCTTTCTAACAGTGCTCTCCTTCTTGATAAAGATGGAAAGGTTTCTTACGTTTATGATAAAATACATTTGGTTCCCTTTGGAGAATACGTTCCCCTGCACAAATTCTTTTTTTTCATAGACAAACTTGTTGTTGGTATTGGAGACTACATTCAGGGCGGCCGTTATTGGGTAGCTGAGACCCCCTTTGGAGGGTTCGCTACCTTGATTTGCTATGAGGTTATATTTCCTGGGCTTGTAAGAAAGTTTTACTTAAAAGGTGGCGATTTTATTGTGAATATAACGAATGATGCATGGTTTGGAAAGACAACAGGTCCTTATCAACATTTCAGTATGGCTGTTTTCCGCGCAGTAGAAAACAGAAAGCCCTTGATAAGGGCAGCAAACACGGGTATATCAGGCTTTATAGATAGCAATGGGAGAATACTCTCAAGAACCAAAATCTTTCAACGGACAATTCTCACAAACGATATCAAGACTGATGGTACCAAAAGCTTTTATACAAAGTATGGAGATCTTTTCTCTTATCTCTGTATCGTTTTTTCCATACTCTTATTGGCAGATATATTTGGTAAGGCAAGAAGGAATTTAAGGAGGTAGCATGCTTATACAGGAAGAACTCAAAGGAGAACTTTCAATCCTTAAGGACAAGATCGAATCCTTAAGAGGTTATCTTTGATTTACCCGGATTAAAAGAAGAAATTGAAAGAATTCAAAAAGACCTTTCCTCTGAGAAGGTGTGGTCATCACCTCAAAAGAGCAAAGAACTGCAGAAAAGAAAGTCAAGGCTTGAGGATATCATATCCCATTTTAATTCACTTGCTGACAAACTCTCTTATTTAGAAGAATCAATACGGATCCTTGAAGAAGAAGGTGGAGATCTCTTTCTGGATGACCTGCGGAAGGAGATAAATGATTTAAAAGAAAATCTTGACTCCCTCGAGATTCAAAATATCCTCTCTGGAGAACTTGATAAAAATAACGCCATTCTTACCATCCACCCGGGTGCAGGTGGAACAGAGAGCCAAGATTGGGCCCAGATGCTCATGAGAATGTATCTAAGATGGGCAGAAAGGCACAAGTTCAGTACCCAGATCGTTGAGCTACAGATGGGTGAAGAGGCTGGTATTAAGAGTGCTACCATCACAATAACAGGTCCGTATGCCTATGGATATCTTAAGGCTGAGGCAGGTGTTCATAGACTTGTTCGAATTTCCCCCTTTGACGCAAATAAGAGAAGGCATACTTCCTTTGTTGCGGTACTTGTTTATCCTGAGGTTGAAGACGAAATCGACATAGAGCTGAAAGAGGATGATATAAAGATGGAGACCTTTAGGGCCTCTGGTGCAGGAGGACAGCACGTAAATAAGACATCCTCGGCTGTAAGGCTTACTCATATTCCAACAGGCATTGTTGTGAGTTGTCAGAATGAACGCTCACAACATAAAAACAGGGCTATTGCGATAAAGGTGTTGAAGGCGCGTTTATATGATCTGAGGCTGAAGGAACAAGAAAAAAAGATGGAAACTATTGTTGGAGACAAAAAGGGCATTGCATGGGGAAACCAGATAAGGTCTTATATCCTTCAGCCTTATAGGGTTGCTAAAGATCACAGAACAGGTATTGGGATAGGTAATGTCGATGCTGTACTTGATGGTAACATAGATGAGTTTATAAGGGCC
>JBGQMP010000229.1:0-3254 GCA_041500685.1 Thermodesulfovibrionia bacterium
AACAACACGCGCATCTTGAAGAACTGATCGAGGAACGTACAGTTGGACTTAAGAAGACTAATGAAGGACTTAGACTGGAAATCACTGAGGTTCTGGAGGCATTAAATAAGATTGCCTCTGGAGACCCTCGAGTAAGGATACAAGAAACCTCTGAGAATGAAATGATTATCAAACTAAAACAAATAGTCAATAAATCAGTAAAGCAAATTGGGGCTATTGTTGATCAAGCTCATGAGTTTGCTATAGGTCTTGCTGAACATTTCGATGTATTGAGCAGGGTTTCAAAAGGTGAGCTGAGTGCCAGAATCTCGGAAAGCTCTGAAGATGAGCTTTTAATTGCCTTAGGCAGGGTAACAAACCGGATGATAGAAAGTGTATCCAGAGAGATCACAGAGCGCAAGCAGGCAGAGGATGTCCTAAAGACCAGACTCCACCTCAGCGACATTGCTGCCATCTATTCGGAAGATAAAATCCTTGAGTTTACCCTTGATGAAGCAGAAAGACTCACAGGAAGCTCCATAGGCTTTTTCCATTATGTCGATGACGATCAGAAAACATTACGCCTCCAGATGTGGTCTAGCAATACCCTTAAGAAGATGTGTACCGCTGAAAGTAAAGGCAGTCATTATCCAATAAGCGATGCAGGGGTCTGGGTGGACTGTGTCAGAGAAAGGGGCCCCGTGATACATAACGACTATGAATCCCTTCCCCACAAAAGGGGGCTACCACCGGGACATGCAAAGGTGGTACGGGAGCTGGTGGTTCCCGTCATCATCGGTGAGAAGATATACGCTATTATAGGGGTGGGGAACAAAGAGACAAATTATGATGAATCTGATGTAAAAACCGTTTCTACCCTCGCATACTTAGTGTGGGAAATCGTCAGGCGCAAGCAGGCAGAAGAAGAAATCCACAAACTCAACAAAGAACTTGAACAGAGAGTAATCGAACGCACTGCGCAGCTTGAAGCAGCCAACAGGGAGATTGAGTCATTCAGCTATTCTGTCTCGCATGACCTGCGTGCACCCTTAAGGGCTATTGATGGTTTCTCGAAGATATTATTTGAAGATTATGCCGATAAACTTGATGATGAAGGCAAGCGCCTGTTTGATGTCATTCGAGGTAATACGAAGAGGATGGGAAAACTTATTGAGGACCTTCTTGCCCTCTCTCGAATAGGTCGCAAAGATATTCAGCTATCTAAGGTAGATATGGATAAACTGGCAAAGGCAGTGTTCGATGAAATCAAAGCTACCACCTCTGAAAAGAAGCTACAATTTGACATTAAAACCCTTCCCTCTGCTATCGGTGATCCGGACATAATTCGCCAGGTCTTTTTTAATCTCCTGTCCAATGCCATCAAGTTCACAAAAAATAGAGATACTGCAATTATTGAAGTTGGTGGAAACGGTGAAGGTTCAGAAAATGTCTACTATGTCAGAGACAACGGAGCGGGGTTTGATATGCAATATGCGAATAAATTGTTCGGCGCTTTTCAAAGACTGCACAGCGGAGAGGAATTTGAAGGAACGGGCATTGGACTTGCTATTGTGCAGCGCATTATCAATCGGCACGGTGGAAGGATATGGGCTGAAGGAAAAGTGAATGAAGGAGCAACATTTTATTTTACGCTTCCTAAGCACTTAACAAAAACTGAAGGACAAATGCTAACTCCTATGGCAAAGGGCTAATAGAGGAGGAAAGACATGGAGGAATATAGTATGAATGACATCAATTTACTCACAGAAATTGCCCGGGTAGCATTTGAACTTTATGAAAAAAGTGGGAGGGTGGAAGGTCGTGACCTCGATAACTGGCTTGAAGCGGAGAAGATTGTAATATCGCGATACAAAGAGCAAGAAAAGCGTAAATATGAGAGGAGACCATTTGCTAAGGTTATAAGGTATACCCCCTACCAACACTTGGAAAAATCAATTGAAATTGCTTGCGAAGGCGTTACATTTGACATCAGTGAAAGAGGTCTTGCAATGATAACGGACTGTCCTCTCAAAAAAGGAGATGTTTTGTTTTTTGAACCAGAGATAAAGGTTAATGACTCTACAGCAAAGGTCGCGACTGTAAAATGGGTAAGGGAAATTGAGAAAGATGAATATAGGGTAGGATTAAAGATATATATAGAGGTAGGATGAGAGTTTTATATGATGCGTTCTTAGATTTTGCAATTATTGCATAATCACCTAAATGCTTACTTTCAACCAGTAATCCTTTCTTCTCAGTCCAGCTTAAAGGTATAGATTAGTTGGTGGAAGCGTTAGTCAAGATTTAATCTATCACTGCCTGGCAGGTTCATTTCTGATTTTTAAATCAACGGGGCAAGGGTTCGAGTGGTCAAGTGAATTTTTTGAGATTCCGAAACAAGTTAGGAATGACATTTTGTGCTGTCATGCTGAACTTGTTTCAGTATCTCCTTCCTCATTTTAGCGTAATGGCATTTGATCTAAGGCTCCCACACTATTTCTGCCCAATAAACCTCTCTGATATTTAAAGCCATTATATCCATTCCCAGGGTCGTTAAATCGGTCATGAGATTCGGGTCTCTTGTTTCTCAGATCAGAATTCTTCAACCGACTTTCTGTTAAAGGAACTGGCCCTTTAGGTCTCTCTAATCTTCTCTCCATCCTTCCTTGTTTCTCGATAGGTCTTTGCACTCTTTCTCTCTTGACCATGAGCTGACGTTCATTGGGCCTTCCTGTTTTTCTTTCCCCTTGTGGCTTATAATAAGTGGATCTGTCATTTCCCCTCTCCATACGTGTTCTTGGATCACCAGGTTTCTCCATTTCTCTTTGTTCTGGTTTTTTACGCTCTGGCAATGCCTTCTTTCTTTCCTCCGGTACTTGCCGTTCACCAGGTTTCTCTATCTTCCGTTCTTCAGGTGCTCTACCTTTCCCAGGCTTTAAGGGCATCTCTTTTACCGATGAACCCGGTCTCATAACAGAACGTGTCTTCCTCTGAACGAGTGGGCGTTGTTTCTTGAGCTCCCCAACCTTTATCTCTCGGATTTTTGAAGGAGGGTGCTTCACACCCTGTATCTCCCTGATATCAGGTCTAGTAGTTTCTTTTACCGGTTTTATCTCAGGTCTTCCAATACTGATTCTTTGTTTAAGAAATGGGTTGTCTTTCATCTGTATATGTTCAGGCTTCCCTTTCACAAAAGTTTCCTTGTGAACAACCGTTACCGCATTGTTGACATATACATTTTTATACACCTTTTTCACGTAGATATTATTTATGTT
>JBGQMP010000230.1:0-3215 GCA_041500685.1 Thermodesulfovibrionia bacterium
CCTTTTATAAAGGGGGGTGAGGGGTGATTACCAAATATGTTATCTTATAGCATTAAATAAGGCGGTGAATTAAAATGATAAATGAAATAAGTAATCTTCCCTATCCCCTCCGCCTAAGGCGGATTAAAAAAGAGGGGCATAGATTTTTTTAAAAAGTGTTTGAGTAAATTTTGCGTAGCCGCAGGCTTCAGCCTGCGTTCATAAGCATCATATGAAGCATTAAATTCACGCAACCTAAAGGTTGCGGCTACTTGTTAAAAGAGGACATGACAAAAAAAGACCTTAGAGAACAAATAAAGCTTATTATCAATGCTGACCACTGGGATCCATTTTATGTTCTCGGCATTCACATCATTGATGGAGAGAACAAACGGGTAGCTGTACGTGCTTTTCTTCCCGAAGCCCAGGAGTCATGGGTGGTAGATTTAGAAGCAAAGAAATCTTATGCGATGGAAAAAATCCATGAGGCCGGTTTCTTCGAAGCAAATATCGAAAAGAAAAAGGTCTTCCCATATCTCATCAGAATAAAGTCTCATGAAGGAAAACTATCTGAGTTTTATGATCCCTATTCTTTTTTGCCTGTGCTCACAGACTTCGACCTTCACCTTATTGGTGAAGGAAGACATTACAAAAATTATGAGAAGCTCGGTGCACATGTTATAGAAATCAATGGGATAAAAGGTGTTCATTTCGCTGTATGGGCACCCAATGCAAAGCGTGTGAGTGTCATTGGGGATTTTAACAACTGGGATGGACGGAGACATCAGATGCGGGTACTTGGTTCATCGGGAATATGGGAGATCTTCATCCCCGGACTCAAAGAAGGTGAACTGTATAAATTCGAGATTAAATCGAGGTTCAAAAAACATATTGCAGTAAAGGCCGACCCCTATGCCTTTTATTTTGAAGTACGGCCAAAGAGCGCCTCTGTTGTCTATAACATAAACAGATATAAATGGAATGACAGAAAATGGATGGAGATGCGTTCAAAAAAGAACTGGCTTGAATCCCCTATCTCTATCTATGAGGTTCATCTCGGCTCATGGATGAGGGTGCCTGAAGAAGGTGACAGGGTTTTAACATACAGGGAGACCGCAGATAAATTGATCGATTATGTAAAAGGTATGGGTTATACCCATATTGAACTCCTCCCTGTAACAGAACATCCCCTGGATGCATCATGGGGTTACCAGACGATTGGGTATTTTGCACCAACAAGCAGGTACGGTACACCAGAGGACTTCATGTACTTCATAGATAAATGCCATCAGAACTACATAGGTGTCATCCTTGATTGGGCTCCTGCACATTTTCCTACTGACGGTCACGGACTCGGCTTTTTTGACGGCACGCACCTTTTCGAACACAAAGACCCGAGAAAAGGATTCCATCCTGACTGGGGTACGAAGATATTCAATTACGGAAGAAACGAGGTAAGAAACTTTCTCATATCAAATGCTCTTTTCTGGCTTGAGAATTACCATGTTGACGGTTTGCGTGTAGATGCAGTTGCATCAATGCTCTATCTTGATTATTCAAGAAAAGAAGGTGAATGGGTACCAAATGAGTTTGGTGGAAGAGAAAACCTCGATGCCATATACTTCCTTAAAAGTTTCAACGAGATCGCTCACCATTATCACCCCGGCGTACTCACTGTTGCTGAGGAATCGACAGCATGGCCGAGTGTTTCAAGGCCAACATACACAGGTGGTCTTGGTTTTAGTCTGAAATGGAATATGGGTTGGATGCATGACATGCTTGAATACATATCGAAAGAGCCCATCCACAGGAAGTACCATCACAACAATATTACCTTTAGTCTCCTTTATGCATTTACAGAAAATTTTATCTTGCCCTTTTCCCATGATGAGGTCGTACATGGAAAACGTGCTATGTTGAACAAAATGCCAGGGGACATGTGGCAGAAGTTTGCAAACCTCAGATTGCTCTTTGGATATATGTACAGTCATCCTGGTAAAAAAGTTCTCTTCATGGGCAGTGAATTCGGACAGTGGGATGAATGGACTCACAATAAGAGTCTAGACTGGCATCTTCTGAGATTTACCCCACACAGGTATCTTCAAAAATATGTTATGGACCTTAACTATCTTTATCAATCCGAGCCTGCCCTCTATGAGGTGGATTTCAGTTACGAGGGGTTTGAGTGGATAGACTTTCGCGATTCTGACCATAGTGTAATTTCTTTCATAAGGAAAGCCAAGAATCCAAAGGACTTTCTTGTGATTATCTGTAATTTTACACCCGTCCCGAGAATAGGATACAGGGTAGGTGTTCCTGAACATTGCAACTATAAGGAAATACTGAATAGTGATTCCCGAATATATTGGGGCAGCAACCTTGGCAATTCCGGTGGCATTCAAGCCGAGACAACACCCTGGCAGGGAAGGCCCTATTCAATAAACATTACCCTCCCACCCTTATCTACTCTCATATTCAAACCAGTTACGGGTTAGAGAAATAGTAAAACATTACCCCTCCTTAATCCTCCCCTTACTAAGGGGAGGATTAAGGAGGGGTCAGTGATAAAACCTTTATTTCTCTATAACCTTAACCTTCATCTCAATCCGATCAAGAGGATTATCCCGTTTGTCTCTTGGTTGGTTCACTATTTTGTCAGCCACGTCCATTCCTGAAACAACTTCCCCAAAAACCGTGTATTGCCTGTCGAGGGAAAATGCATCAGCCACACAGATGAAAAATTGAGAACCAGCACTGTCGGGATTTGCAGACCTTGCCATGGAGAGAGTTCCCTTTTTATGGTGCTTCTCATTAAACTCAGCCTTAATCGTATAGCCTGGACCTCCCATACCGTGATTTGCCCTGTCAGGATTTTTTGAGTTAGGGTCTCCTCCCTGAATCATAAAGCCCGGGATTACGCGATGGAAAGTCGTTCCATCATAGAATCCCTTTTTTGCAAGCTCGATGAAGTTTTTCACATGGGTTGGTGAAACATCAGGAAAAAACCTTAGTTCAATGTTTCCGAACTTTGTCTCAATAACAGACTTCGTCTCAGCCATCTTCTTAATCTCCTCTTGTGTAAATGTTTTTTGCATCATTTCTGCAAAGGCAGAAAGACCGAATAACGATATGAAAACAAGTACAAAACTTATTTTGAAAAGTCTCATAAAAACCTCCTGTAGATGAGTACATTTACAGGTTATTACTTTACAAATATTTTACATAATTGTATAGGA
>JBGQMP010000231.1:0-3150 GCA_041500685.1 Thermodesulfovibrionia bacterium
GGGCCTTTGAGGGAACATCCTCTGTGATCGTAGAACCAGCACCTATGTATGCGCCTTTCCCAACTTTTACGGGCGCAATAAACTGAGAATCACTTCCTACAAAGGCATTGTCTTCGATAACGGTAATGTGTTTTTTATACCCGTCATAGTTGCATGTTATTGTACCAGCACCTATGTTGACATTATTTCCAATCTTTGAATCACCGAGATAAGTAAGATGGCCGGCCTTTGTACCAGAACCTATAACTGTTTTTTTTACTTCAACAAAGTTACCTATCCTCGCATCTTCTCCAATGTGAGATCCAGGCCTAATGCGGGCGAAGGGTCCGACAGAGGCTCTATTTTTTATAACAGACCCCTCGATCAGGGTTGAGTCTTTAATAATTGCCCCGTCACCAATGATAATATCCTGAATCCGAACATTTGGATATATTGTGCATCCACTCCCTACCCTTGTGTTACCTTCAAGATATACATTGGGGTAGATTTGTGTACCTTTACCTATCCTCACGTCTGGAGATATGAATACTGAACCGGTATCCATAAAGCTCACACCTCTCTTCATCCATCCCTTTATGATCCTGTCTTTCATGAGCTGACGAACCTTTTCAAGTTCTCCAAAAGTGTTCACTCCAATTAATTCATCCTCGAACCCAATGCAAAATGCGTCTACTTTTATTCCCTTATCTTTTGCAATGCTGACCAGGTCGGTCAGGTAATATTCGCCTTTTGATTCATTCAGTTTTATCTCTTTTAAAATATGGAATGCCTCAGACTCAAGAGCATATATTCCGCTGTTAACTTCCTGTATTCTTTTTTGGTAATCGGTAGCGTCCCTGCCTTCAACAATGGAGGCTGCTTTGCCATAGTCATCTCTTATAACCCTGCCATATGAACTCGGCTCTTTTGCCATAAAGGAGAGCACTGAAACAACATTCCTTTTCTGTTTATGGAGATGTAAAAATCTCTTAAGGGTCTCTCGTGTAATAAGGGGGGCATCTCCATTAATGACAAGGACTGTTCCTTTAAATCCCTTGAGGGTCTGCCTTGCTTTCAGGAGCGCATCGCCTGTTCCCATAGCCTCCTTCTGGTGGGCAAAACAGATTAAACCTTCATTCTTTATAGATTCCCTTATTCCCTTAAAATGTTCCCCTACGACTACAATAATCCTTTGTGGTTTTAGTTCATTCAGGGTGTTTAAAACATATTGAAGCATTGGGGTATCATAAATCTTATGGAGGACCTTTGGTAACGATGAATTCATTCTTTTACCAAGGCCAGCAGCCAGGATAACTCCAGCTAACTTCATGATTTTGCCTCAGAAATCCTGCCAGGCGTTGCGATACCACCTGAAAGGATGATTTTAATGCCCTCATCCACCTGGATGTTCGTGTAGAAAACATCTTCATTTTTGAAAAGTGCTATCTCTCCGAGGTAAAGATTATTTGTAGGAATATACACAGCCCTCAGGGAAGATTCACGGCCGTCCTTATCTGCCTTTATCGCACACTCCTTCGTAAGAAAGCCAAAAGCGAAGACACCGGGTCGTGGGTATTCAACGATAACGAATCTCTTGAAAGATGAACCCTTACTCTCCGGGGAAAAGGCATCCACAAGCTGTTTGATTGCTGTATAAATGCCTTTGAATACGGGTATCCTGAGCATAATTCTTTCAAAAGATTCAATTACCTTTCTACCCAAGACATTGGTGGAGATAACACCAACGATAAATATGAGAACTACTGCCGAGACAAAACCGAGGCCCGGGATGTGGTAGCCGAGAATACTATCGTAAAAAGGTCCGAGAAGACCATCAACAAACTTAAAAAACCACCCTATGATGAGAAAAGTAATGATAACAGGGATTGATACGAGGAGCCCTGCAAGGAACCTCCTCTTGAAAGTAGCACGCACAGAAATCGCTATATCACTTGCCAACCTTAGCCATCACCTCATCAGGAATATTAAAGTTCGTATAAACATTTTGTACATCTTCATGGTCTTCAAGGGCATCAACCAGCCTGATCATCACTTCTGCGGACCTTCCATCAAGGGCAACATAGCTCTTGGGAAGCATCGTTATCTCTGCAAGGGATAGAGAAATCCCGGCTGCTTCCAGAAAAGCCTTTACTTTATTCATATCCTCAGGGGTTGTAATAATCTCATAACTGTCCTCTCCGGGGTCATTCTTCATATCCTCAGCACCTGCCTCAAGGGCAACGGACATCAGAGAATCTTCATCGGTTTTAGTCTTTTCAACGATGATATATCCCTTCTTCTCGAACATCCAGGAAACACAACCTGCCTCACCTAAGTTTCCATCGTGTTTGGTCATGATGTGTCTTATCTCTGGAACTGTCCTATTTTTATTGTCTGTAAGTACTTCTAAAAGTATAGCCGTACCACCGGGGCCGTACCCCTCATATATAGATTCTTCATAGGACACGCCGGGAAGCTCGCCAGTACCTTTCATAATCGCCCGCTTGATATTCTCCTGGGGCATGTTCACCTCTTTTGCCTTATCAATTGCAACCCTTAGTCTTGGGTTTCCTTCAGTGTCTCCACCACCAAGTCGTGCAGCAACAGAGATCTCTTTAGCAATCTTTGAAAAAATCTTCCCTTTCTTCGCATCAACAACTGCTTTTTTGTGTTTTACCTGCGCCCACTTAGAGTGCCCTGACACAATAGTCCTCCAAATAAACTACTTTTGATCTCGAGCTACATAGTATGATCAAATAACCAAACACCAAATTCTAAACCCGCTTGTTATTGTTGTTATTATTTGGTAATTGTGATTTGGTTATTTCACTTTCTGGTCATTGTAATTTGGTTATTGGCTATTTCAGTCTTATTTATGTGTTAAAAACATCGCATCAAGAGCTATTTTTATGATAATTCTATGGGAATTACACTGTCAAGTTTCTATACCATATTCCTTAATCTTTGTGAGGAGCGTCTTGTAACTTACTCGAAGGAGTTCAGATGCCTTGCTTTTATTGCCCTTTGTCTGCCTGAGGGCTTCAACAATACGTTGTGTTTCTGCAATCTTCAATGCTTTTTTTGCCACATCTTCGAGGGTTCCTTCCGAGAGCGGAGGCCGCTCCATGGAATCTGGCACAGATCGTTGGGTATGAACAATATGTTCAGGGA
>JBGQMP010000232.1:0-3149 GCA_041500685.1 Thermodesulfovibrionia bacterium
CCATGGGTATTACCCAGCATACTCACGGGACAGAAAATGTCTATTCCATAGCGAACTTGGCAATGATGACAGGTAATCTAGGCAGGGAAAGCACAGGCGTTAATCCCTTAAGAGGACAGAACAACGTCCAGGGGGCATGTGACATGGGTTGCTTACCAGATTTTTATCCAGGCTATCAGAAGGTGAACATACCTGGTATAAAAGAAAAATTTGAGAGGGCATGGGGTGTCAGACTTGCAGATAAAATAGGACTCGCTGCTTCTGAAATGGCAAAGGCAGCAATGGAAGGAAATATTAAGGCAATGTACATAATGGGAGAAAATCCTGTCCTGAGCGACCCGGATGTCAACCATACAATCGCGGCATTGAAAAAATTAGATTTCCTTGTTGTGCAGGATATATTCATGACCGAGACTACAGAGCTTGCGGATGTGGTACTCCCGGCAGCCTGCTTCGCAGAAAAGGACGGAACCTTCACAAATACTGAGAGAAGGGTGCAAAGGGTAAGGAAGGCAGTAGAACCTCCAGGAGAGGCAAAAGAGGATTTATGGATCATTAGAGAACTTGCAAAAAGACTCGGATATGGAATGAGGTATGACTTTACAGAAGAGGTATTTAGGGAAGCAGGGAAGCTCTGGCCAGCATTGGCAGGTATGACGTACAAGCGATTAGGAAACAAGGGTCTTCAGTGGCCATGTCCGACATTAGATCACCCTGGGACTCCTTATCTCTTTAAAGGAGGGTTTCCCAGAGGCAAGGCTGCATTCAGTATTGTCAGATACAGACCTTCTCAAGAATTGCCTGATGACGAATATCCATTTTTACTCTCGACAGGAAGGCAGCTTTTCCAGTATCATACAGGTTCAATGACAAGAAAGATTGATGCCATCAATAGGATATCACCCGAAGCGTATATTGAGATTCATCCTGATGATGCAAAACAATTAGGCATCCGTGATGGTAAAAAAGTAAAGGTTTCATCGAGAAGGGGGTCTATTTCTATCAAGGCAATCATTTCAGATAGACCAATAAGGGGGATGCTCTTCATACCTTTTCACTTCAGGGAGGCAGCAGCCAATGTGCTTACCAGTACTGCCCTCGATCCCATCTCAAAAATACCTGAGTTGAAGGTATGTGCAGTAAAATTGGAGGCACTTTAGCAATAAATATCAGTCAATTGCAAGATTAGGAGGTATAAAAATGATTCAGGCATTAAAGCAGCAGTCTTTATTCAGTGATATTGACGGTGAAGGGCTTGAGAGGCTTTCAAAAATCGTTAAAAAGGTAACCCTTAAAAAAGGAGAGTATCTCTTTAAAGAAAAGGATGATACCCGTGGAGTATATCTTCTCCATTCTGGTAAGGTTGAAATCTCCAGGGTCACTGCTGACGGCTGGAGACAGACCCTCACTGTCGTAACCCCGGGAGATTTTTTTGGTGAGCTGTCTATCCTTGAAAAAAGAAGCCATGTTGCAAGCGCTGTTGCCGTTGAAGATTCGGAACTCTTCCTTATCCCGCGGGAAGAGTTTGAAAGACTCATGGATGAAGATTTAAAGCTTGCATGTTACATTCTCAAAAAGATTGCTCTGGAGATGAGTAAAAAGCTCAGACGTACAACCGATAAATTCCTTAGTGCCTTGATAAGCTACTAAAACCTTATCATCATTCGTTGTTGGTTTTCATGTTCAACTAACAACGGAAAATTTTATATCAGAGGGGGGTTTTAAAAATGTCGCTTGATCCAACAAAACATGCAGATTGGGAAATCGCGGAAGAAGCAGAAAAGCGCATGAAGACATCTCAGCAATTGGCTGATGAACTGGGTATTAACAAAGAAGAGCTGTTGCCGCATGGACATTATATCGCAAAGGTTCGTTTTGCACGTGTTCTGGAGAGGTTGAAGGACAAGCACGATGGGAAATTCATTGAGGTAACAGCCATAACACCAACACCACTTGGAGAGGGAAAATCCACTACCACCATGGGGCTTCTTCAGGGAATCGGCAAACGTGGTAAAAAAGTTACGGCATGCATCCGTCAACCATCCGGTGGGCCAACCATGAATATCAAGGGATCTGCCGCAGGAGGAGGACTTTCACAATGTATTCCACTTACAGAGTTCTCCCTTGGCCTCACAGGTGATATCAATGCTGTTATGAATGCCCATAACCTTGCCATGGTTGCACTGACAGCAAGGATGCAGCATGAGTTTAATTATACGGATGAGCAGCTTGCAAAGAGAAACCTGAAGCGTATCAATATAGACCCTAAGAATGTTGAAATGGGCTGGGTTATGGATTTTTGTGCACAGGCACTCAGGCATATCATCATCGGCATCGGAGGAAAGATGGATGGATTTATGATGCCCTCAAAATTTAGTATAGCTGTCTCTTCAGAGGTTATGGCTATACTTTCCATCTTCAGCGATCTTGCGGATTTCAGGAAGAGGATGGGTGGTATCGTCGTTGCGTATGATAAACAGTCTAATCCTATTACTACTGAGGACCTTGAAGTGGCAGGTGCCATGACCGCATGGATGCGGAATGCCATAAATCCCAATCTCCTACAAAGCCTTGAAGGCCAGGCTTGTTTTGTTCATGCAGGACCTTTCGCCAATATTGCTGTCGGTCAGTCATCAGTGGTTGCTGATAAAATGTGTCTTAAATTAGCTGATTACCATCTTACTGAATCAGGTTTCGGTGCAGATATTGGGTTTGAGAAGTTTTGGAATGTAAAGTGTCGCTATTCCGGAAACATTCCAAATGTCTCGGTGATTACAGCTACCATAAGGGCATTGAAGCACCATGGCGTAAATGCAGGTGCGCTACCAGTTATCCCTGGCAGACCGATTCCGAAAGAATATTTCGAGGAAAATCTCAAATGGCTTGAAGATGGAATGAAAAATGTCATCCATCACATCAATACCGTTAAAAAGGCAGGGATAAACCCTGTTGTCTGTATAAACCGTTTCCACACTGATAGTGATGAAGAGGTGAAATTGACCAAGAAGATGTGCGAGGCAGCCGGTGCACGTGTTGCTGTATCTCAACACTGGCGGTATGGAGGCGAGGGTGCACTTGAACTGGCTGATGCTGTCCTCGATGCATGCAATGATAAGGTTAATTTTGGATTCCTTTATGACCTTGATACA
>JBGQMP010000233.1:0-3130 GCA_041500685.1 Thermodesulfovibrionia bacterium
AAGAAGGAACTGAGAAGGAAAGATGCCGTCTACTATTCGCCTGAGTTTGTCGGTGCTGAGAAATTGCTGTTTGCCTCGTTCAGCTCAGGTGTGCTTGAATTGCAAGGAAATGTGGACTGCATTATCAGGGCGGCCAAAGAGGAATACATTCCCGTAGAATACAAGAATATGAGTTCGGATAAGGGCAAGGTTTGCATGGACCACAAGTATCAATTGGTCGGATATGCGTTGCTTATTGAAGAGAATTTCGAAACTGTTGTTAAGCGGGGCTTTGTGAACTATATCCCTGAAACGTTGATCCTGCAGATCGAAATCACACCAACCATGAAGAGCTATGTAAAAAGAGTTCTAGGACACATCAAACGTATCATCAAAGATGAAGAATTGCCGCCCATACGAGTGGCTAAACAGAAATGCACAGGCGGATGCGGACACAAACAAACATGCCAACAACCGTGAGAACGTTAACTTGAGACGACAGATTCTGACCAACGTATCTATAAAAGTACACCAAATTTAAAAAGGCTAACTGTCTTACGAATTACAGTGAAGGAAGAATGTGATGCAAACCGGCCTGTTTCAAAGCTTAGATGAAGAACTATACAGCTTGATTCAGGATTTTGCCGAACGGAGAAAATGGCACTTAAAATACGCAAAATTTAATTGGCGTTCCCATCAGTCTCTCTTAACACACGGTCTAAACGTTGCATCATTGTCTTCTTCGATCTTGGATTTCTTGAACGAAAATGAGTTTTTTAAAGTGACTGAAAAGCTCCACTTGCAAATGATCCTTACAGGTTTTTTGCATGATTCGGGTAAAGAGTCAGAGCTTTTTCAAGAAGCTGTTGAGGCTTTTCTATCCGGTGAGGGCCCAGAGCCACTTGATTTTAGTCATCAACAAGAAAGAGAAATTAGCGCCGTCATCGAATCACTTAAGAATGATATTAGAGGAAAGCTTTCAACATCAACTAATCTTCAAGATATCTTGGATGAAGTTGTATGGAGTGTTAGTCAACTTGGTCGTCGTGAGGATTCCGCCGCCATATCTCATAGCTTCAAAAGATCTCCTTCCAGCGATGCTTTGATCTGTAAGGAGATTGTGCATTTAGCTGATATATTGACGTCTAAACTCACAGTAGAAGATACTGCAGCAACGCCCCTTGACGGCCCAATTACATCAAAACTGTGTATCGTCTATTCCAAAGTCTCGACAGTGCGAGGTGTTCTTACGCACTTTCTGCACACAGCCTTAGAGGAACAATTTGAAGAAAAGGGATATAGATCGATACAATGGTTTCCCGATGGAACTACTTACATTGGAACTAAAGAGTCTGATAATCCTATAATAGACGAAAATAGATTGGTAGAGTCAATAAAGACGAAAATGCGAGATATTCTGAATAAAGGTCACAGTAGGCAAATGGCAAAAGCGGCTTTTGGCGATCTTAGGCAGCAGGTTATAGCTGCGCCAGAGTTTCTATTCGCGGATGATGAAATAATCAATTTGTTCTGGCAGTTTATTTCACGACAGAAGCTTGCGAAACCCAACATTAAGAACGTAAAGGAGCTTAATGAATCAGAAGGTAAAATCTTTAAATTGTTATCAGAACAGTTGAAAAACGAAGATGAATCTGCAAGGCTCGTGTATCTTGCTCGTTTTATTGCCGATTTCAATCTCCTGATAGTCCTCTTTGCAGCACGTAAACAGTTGATTGAAAATACAACTAGCAACAAAAATAATGTCCAATTTGAAATTACCCAAAAGATCAAGGAGATCCTGGTTCAAATTCTGAGATTTCCATTGGATTCTATGGATAGCTGGCCTGAAATAGCGCTTCAAACTAAGACTGAAAAGCGTTTGTCTATTGCACTTTCATTCTGGCAGAGCCCTTATTACGATGACTTAGAGGTTTGGCGCGTTAAATTATTAGAGGTACTGAAGAAAGCCACGATTGAAATAGCAAGGATGTGGCAGGAACTTGTTCCAGACAAATATACAACAATTTCAAATCTGTTGGTTGCTGATATCAATAGTCCGATAAGTCCAAATGCACTGTTAAACGAAGTAAAAAAGTTGAATTCAGTAATTACAAAAGGGAAACTCGGGCACGGTACACCAACTTGTCAAAGATGTGGTGGAGTAGCTTGTATAGAAGCCCAGGCTAAGCTTTTTGGTACATCTGAAATTTACCACGATCATTTGATAGCAGGCGAGCGGGTATGCGGAGGTAATAAGCTCCAAGTCTGTGAACTCTGTGAGTTTGAAGAAAAATTGCGGTCAATATTTTTGGAAGCAGGAAAGGGTACTCCTAACAGCTTCTTTATCTTTCCACAGTTGTCTCTTTCAAGAAGGAAACAGTCGGAATGGCAATCAACAGTAAATCGTATAGAGTACAATCATGGAGAATTTCCCTCACTTTTGCGAACAGGGCAATGGGCTGAAACTGTAATTAATAGTACATCTCTTTCTCCTTTACCCAGATCACAAAAGAGTTCTTATTTCTCTGAGAATGATCTTGCAAGAGCGATCCAGCATGTGGCTGACACATATGATTTAGAAAAAGATTTATCCTCGATGATCGAGCCAGGACGCGACGCAGAAAATGGCAAAGCTGTCGCTATTCTCTTACAACAAGGAAAGTGCAGACTAAAAGAAGATTACGAAGGCGAGGTCTATAGATTTCTTAATCAATTGGAACCCATATACCTCTCACCTAACTTCATATTAATTCTAACCAGAGGCACAGTGGCAGAAAAAGAAGAGCCCGAATCATCAGTAGAAATTAAATGGACACTATTTCGAAGCCTTTTGGCTAGGTTATTTTGGGCAACAGTAATTCCGGAGAATTTCAAAATTTCGGAAAAGGCAAGTTTGGGGTATACCCCTATCTCCTCTAGCTTAAACCTAAAACCAATGGCAGAAAAACTCAATGCAAGGAAAGGATGGATTGCTATCCCTGAGCTTGAACGGTCAATTAGAAAGCTGTCAGCTCTTCTCTTGATAGCTCGTTCACTCTCAAACGCAAATGCTGATTATGGCAAAGCCACTCTTTTACGTCTGCTAAAAGAAGAGCCAGGGCGCGTATTACATCGACTTACGTCGAAAGGTTATGAGGGGTCACCCAAAAAG